>NZ_WYDS01000033.1 GCF_009914765.1 Halodesulfovibrio sp. MK-HDV
AAGCCGGCGTTGCAAATCAGCTGGTCACCGAAGGCCAGATCCTGACTAGCGACCTTGATACAGGCGAAGCCGCGGATCATACCTTCAGCTTTGCCGAAGGGCAGACCGGTGCAGGAACCTACGGCACTCTGGCTCTGAATGCAGACGGCAGCTGGAAATATGTTGCTGATGACGCAGGTGTGCAGGGTCTTGGCGAAGACGATACGCATGTTGAGAAATTCAATGTGCAGGTATCTGACGGTCACGGCGGCACCGAGGTTCAGACCATTGAGGTGACCATAAACGGCACCAACGATGCTCCAGTAGTCGCAGATTTTTCTTACACTGAGAGTAACGTTGGCAATCTAGGGCTTTCTGGTAAGTTCTTTGCGTATGATAACGCTGCTGATGGCGCTTCAGTTGATAATCAGTGGAATTACAATACTGCGTTGGAAAATGCACTTAAACACATCGATAGCCATACTCCTGATGCTACTTTTATTGCAAACACCATAGACTTTGCAGCGGATGATGGGACGCTCAATTCTTTTGAAGAGCTTCAAGATTTCATTGGAAGTCAAGGGCACTCCGTAGTTGAAATTGGTGATGGTGGTTTTAGTGGCGCGGATCGCGGGATTATGCAGATGGAAGGTGCGGTTAAGCTTGAAGCAGGCATGCATCAATTTAAAGTTTATTCTGATGATGGCTTCCAGATTAAAATTGACGGTGAAATAGTTGGGGCCCACACAACAGATCGAGCTCCAGGTACTACATTAGTAGATTTTTCGGTAGAAAACGGTGGGTATCATACTATTGAGATTGTCTACTGGGATCAAGGCGGCCGATACGTTTTACAGATTGAAGATTCTGTTTCTACTGATGGAGGCACGAGCTGGAGCGATTTTACCCCCCTAGCTGGGAATGACCTTGTTCAAGATGCAAACGGCCAACTTCAGGGTGCAGTGACAGAAGATGTTGCCTCCAGTATCTCAGGAACGTTGACTTTTACTGACATTGATGCTGGTGACGAAGGCAATGCCGAAGTCGCAGGCTCTGGTAACTTGACCTATGCAGTTTCCGACGATGGTGTGGGTGAGTACGGCTCGCTGACCTACAATGAAGGCACAGGCGAGTGGATCTACACATTGGCAGAAGGAAGCGAACAGCAGCTTGACGCCGGTGTGAACGGCACAGAAGTTTTCACAATAACAGCGACCGACGGTGCTGGTGAATCCGTTTCCCAAACGATCACCGTGATCGTGACCGGTACGAATGATGCGCCAGTGGTGGCAGAAGCTTCCACAGCAGACGGCACCCCTTTTGATGCAGACGGCAACCTTCAGGGTGCAGTGACAGAAGATGCTGCCTCCAGTATCTCAGGAACGTTGACCTTTACTGACATTGATGCTGGTGACGAAGGCAATGCCGAAGTCGCAGGCTCTGGTAACTTGACCTATGCAGTTTCCGACGATGGTGTGGGTGAGTACGGCTCGCTGACCTACGATGAAGGCACAGGCGAGTGGATCTACACATTGGCAGAAGGAAGCGAACAGCAGCTTGACGCTGGTGTGAACGGTACAGAAGTTTTCACAATCACCGCGACCGATGCTGCTGGCGAATCCGTTTCCCAAACCATCACCGTGACCGTGAACGGTACGAATGATGCGCCAGTGGTGGCAGAAGCTTCCACAGCAGACGGCACCCCTTTTGATGCAGACGGCAACCTTCAGGGTGCAGTGACAGAAGATGCTGCCTCCAGTGTCTCTGGAACGTTGACCTTCACAGACATTGATACTGGAGACGAGGGCAATGCCGAAGTCACAGGTTCTGGTAACTTGACCTACTCAGTATCCGACAATGGTGTGGGTGAGTACGGCTCGCTGACCTACGATGAAGCAACTGGTGAATGGGCATACACGCTGACAGAAGGAACCGAACAGCAGCTTGACGCTGGTGTGAACGGTACAGAAGTTTTCACAATCACCGCGACCGACGCTGCTGGCGAATCCGTTTCCCAAACCATCACCGTGACCGTGAACGGTACGAATGATGCGCCTGTAGTGGCAGAAGCTACCAACTCCGAAACGGGACAAACTTTTGCTGATGGACAAGACATTACTGGCACCGTAACAGAAACTGGTCATTGGAACGCTGGTGACGACTCTGCCACTGGAACACTGACCTTTACCGATCCCGATGGGAAAGATGAAGGGAATGCTGAAGTTGAGGGCAGTGGGTCACTGACATATGAAGTTTCTTCAGATTTAAATACATCCTCATCTGATTTGTACGATCAAAATGATTCTCAGAATAATGATACTTCGCTAGAGGTTGTCGGTAAGTACGGTAATCTGACCTATGATACTGAGAATGGGACTTGGACTTACACTCTCGATAATGACCGTGAGGCGACCAAAGAACTAGTTGATGGTCAGGAAGTTCATGAATCCTTTACTGTGGTTGCCACAGATGACGCTGGTGCATCTGTCGAAAAGGTCATTGACATTGATGTTAACGGCAGTACCGATTTGACAGAATACACGTTGACCTTTGAAGGACAACAAGCTTCGTGGACTAATGCTCTGGTTGTAGCTGTTACATACCCAGATGGTACAACTGAGTTTGTAGCTCCAGGTGTCAATTCAGATTCGGATAGTTGGTTGACTTCTGATTGGAGTAACTCCAAAGATATCGATGAAGGTTCAACTCTTCAATTTACTGTTCGCGAAGACGCTACCGTTGAGTACTTCTTGATACCTAAAGTCACAGAGGACAAATTGGACTCTATGACTTACGAAGATGGCAGCGTTAAGTACACCAAGGAAAATGGTGATACGGTAGATGCTGTATCGAATATGAAAGTTCCGGGTGAAGAGTATGGCACTACAGATTCAACGACCTATCGTTTCGAAGATGGTGGTGGTACAGATTACAACGATTTTGTCTTCAGTGAAGATAAGCAAGATGCAGATTTTACTTTGTACGGCACCACGAAAGCAGACATTCTTCATGGAACAACTGAAGCAGATGTTCTGAATGGTGGCCCTGAGTTGGGTGGTGTTGAGTCTAGTGAATTATTGCCAGATGGAAGCTTTGATGCTCTTGGTGCTGACTCTGATGTGCGTTCCCGTCCCACTAATGGAAGCGAAAATGCAGATCTTAACTCAAATGGTTGGAGCACAGAATCTTCACTTGAAGTTTGGCACAGAGGTGACGGAGAAGATCGGAATTACTTTGTTGAGCTAGACTCCAATACTCATAAGGGTAGTAATCATAATTATCGTGAAAGTGATTTGTCTCGTGATATCGCAACAGAAGCAGGTCAAGAGTACACCTTAAGTTTTAAAGCCGCCGCACGTGACTCTGGCGAAAATATGTACGTGATAATTGATGGCCAGGAATATGAAGTAAGTCCTAGCGATTATCAGAACAATGACAGTAGTGACTGGGATACGTACTCAATTACGTTTACTGCAAAAGATAGTTCGACCCATATTACGTTGGGACAGCACGGTTCTCAAAATACAGGACAGCACCATGTCGGTATCTTAGTTGATGATATCGCAGTGACGACAGGTGATGCTGGTGATGAGCTGTATGGTCATGCCGGAAACGATACGCTGAATGGTGGTCTTGGTGATGACCTTTTGGTAGGCGGTGCGGGTGCCGATACTCTCATGGGCGGAGAAGGCTTTGATACAGCTTCTTACGCAGGCGACAATGGTGGTGAGGGAATCACCATTGTGAAATCTGACGACGGACTCGCAATCTCTGGTGGTGATGCGACTGGTGATTCTATTGAGGGCGTTGAAGCATTAATTGGTACCGATCATCGGGATGTTATTACTTTAGATAATGCCTGGAAAGATATCGATGCTGGTAAAGGCATGGATGTGGTCGAAATTAATGATTCTGACGGTATTAACGGAGTGCACGTTGACCTTGGTGAAGGTGGAATAATCTCAGGGACAGGTTCTGGCGCTGAAATCGCTAAGTTTGTTTCTGACCAAGCGATTAATGCCACTGCAGATGGTGGAGCGGGCTTCGACTCTCTGGAAGTTGATAAAGAGGGAGCGCTTTCTGCTGTTATCACCACTGCAACGACTGATGGTGAAGGCTTTAACGCATTGGTTACAGCTGCAGACGGTACAGAGATACAAGGCGAAAATTTTGAGCAACTTAAATTTAATTCTGCATCACAGATTGATGTTACCATTAAAGACAATGTTGAGCATGTAGACCTGTATACTGCTGAGGACAAAGTTACTGAAACAACGATTACATCTGAATCAAATGTTGGCAAAATTAGCGTCACAACGGGTGATGAAGCTGACACCGTTACAATTCAGGATCAGGGCGGCAGCTTCGATAAAGAACTCGATCTCCATACTTGGATCGGTGATGATGAGGTTACCGTTTCAGGGAATAACGTCACTGGTTCCATTGATACTGGTGTAGGTGGTGATACGATTGATCTGTCTGGCGTTAACACCGGTGAAGTTACAGTTAATTCCGGAGACGACAGTGACACTATTTATGCAGGTGCAGCGCAAGAAATTATTAATGGTGGTGGCGCATCTGATACCGTAAGCTACGCAAAATCTGATGTCGGTGTGACAGTTGATCTCGTAGGAGAAAACAACGAAGGCACTGGCGATGCTCAGGGCGATTCGTATAATTCAATTGAAAGCTTCGTTGGTTCAGGGCAGGCAGATACGTTCTTTGCCGATATTGCTGATACTCACTCAGTTGATGGTGGCGCAGGAATTGATACTATAGATTACAGCCAGTCATATTCAGGTGTTAAGCTTGTTGCCAGTGGTTCAGATTGGTCTGTTAGTGAAAATGTTATCGGTGCAAGCATTACAGGAACTATTGAAGATTTCGAGAACTTCGTAGGTACTGATCAGGCTGACAGCGTGACCATGACAGGAGTTAACTCTAGTACTGTTGCTTTTAGTACTGGTGGTGGTGGTGACGATTTTGATCTGAGTGTTACGAACTCTGGAAACATTACTGTTGATGCAGGTGCTGGTGAGAACGATATTGCCCTTGCAGGAGTGAACTCTGGCAATTTCACAGTCTCCTCTGGTGTTGAAAATGACGATATTGATGTGAATATGGTGAATTCCGGTAACCTCACTATCAATGCTGGTGACGGAGACAATGACATTGATGTTGTTGCAACCAATTCCGGCAATCTTATAGTCAACACAGGTGTCGGTAGCGATACAATCAGTCTTGACGGAGTGAGCTCTGGCAATGCTACTATTAATAGTGGCAGCGGTGACGATGAAATTGATCTCACAGGAATGACTTCTGGAAGCGTTACGGTTAACGCTGGTGATGGAAGCGACACAATGCTTGCTGGCGCAGCCACGGAGACCTTTAACGGTGGCTCGGATGGCGCTTCAGGTGACACCGTTAGCTATGCTGCGTCAGAGAGTTCTGTAAATGTTGATTTGTCAGATGCAAACAATGATGGCATTGCCGATGTAAGCGGCAATGGTGGTGATGCGGCAGGTGATTCTTACTCCGGCATCGAAAATATTATTGGAACCGCGCATGCTGATACGTTAACTGGTAACTCCTCCAATAACGTCATTCATGGTGGAGATGGTGCTGAAGGTAGAAACTTAATTACCAATGGCGACTTCTCTGACTGGGGTTCTACCTCAGGTAGCAATCAAGGAATTCCAACTGGATGGACTGTCCCAGATGGAAAAATTGATGGGCGCGCTCATGACTATGTTGAAGTACAATCACCAGACGCTAATCCTAAGATAGACTATGGCAATTCATTGTCACAAAATATTAATACAGTGGAAGGTCATGAATACACATTGGCCTTTACTGTTCGCAACGATTCCAATTCAGCCGGACAAGATAATGAATTAAATGTCCATATTGGAAATGCCACTGGTGAAGACTTAGATGGTGGAACATATACTACAACCTCAACTACTTCTTCAGGATGGACGACTCATACTGTTACGTTTGTAGCTGGAGCAGGTGGTATGACCAGTATTTCCTTTGATCAAATTGGTGCCAGTCATGGTAACGAAGATCATTGGGGTATTTATTTGGATAATGTGTCAGTTGTTCCAAGCTTAGACGACACAATCCATGGCGGTGGTGGTGATGACATCATCAATGGCCAAAGCGGGAATGATCTCCTCTTCGGTGATGAAGGTGCTGACGTTATTAATGGTGGCATTGGAAATGACGTAATAGAAGGAGGATCAGGTACTGGTCTTCTCGGTGATACCATTAATGGTGGAACTGGCATTGATACCGCAAGCTACGAACATTCCGCCGCAGGTGTGACTGTTGATTTGTTAAACCACACAGCATCTGGTGGTGATGCCACAGGTGATACGCTTACTAGCATTGAGAACCTCATTGGTAGCGGTCAAGCTGATACCTTAATAGGTGATGCGCACGCTAACACTATTGACGGTGGTGCAGGTGCAGACACCATTCATGGTGGTGCCGGCAACGATGTGCTGTATGGCGGTGACGGTGCCGTAAGCTCTGACCTTGTGACTAATGGTGATTTTTCCACGTTTACGAATGGATCGTCTCATTATGGTGATCATCCAGAAGTGAATAGCGATGGAAATTGGAACAAGGGTGAGCTCATTGAGATTGGCAAAGAGAGTAATGGGAACTTTTTTGCAGAGGTTGATAACTACGGCCCTGAAAGGAACATAACTCAATCTATCGACACTGATTCTGATCACGAATATATTTTGACCTTTGACACCGAATGGTATGGTCGTGGTGAAAAGATGTTTTTGGATGTGGATGGAGATCATAAGCCTGAGTATATCGTAAAAGGACCAATTGAAGATGACTGGCAGCATCAGGCCTTGGTGTTTGATGGCCAAGGCGAGAATACTGTCCTTGATTTCTATCAGAAGAATAATTCAGATGGTAACCATGCGGATGGCGTACACATTGATAATGTATCTGTTGTTGAAGTTGACGACCATCTCTATGGAAATGAAGGTGAAGACGTCTTAAATGGTGGTGCAGGCAACGACATTTTAAATGGCGGAGCTGATGCAGACACCTTCTTGTTTACCGCTCATGATTTCCAAACTTCAAATGAAATTACAGTAATTGAAGACTTCAATCTTGATGAGAATGACACCTTGGATTTCCATGAGGTGCTTGGTGATGGCATATCCATTTCTCTAGATGACTCAAGCTCTTTTGAGACTTTGTACAATAAGGCAACGGACACAGCTGTTGTTAATTTGAATGTTTCAAATGGTGACGTTGAGTCTTCTCATATGATTGTATTTCAAGATATTACAAGTTCGGATGAGTACTACGATCTCATGAACCATGTGGAACAGATGATAAAATCAGGTTCGTAAGCTTTACTTAATAATTCAAAAGCCCCGTCCTTTCGGACGGGGCTTTTTTTGTATCGTAAATTTGATCACTAACGATTTAGTAAGGTAGCAAGAACTACTCGTATAACCAGCAGCGGACTTCTCGTTTTCCTTCCGGCTTGAGTAATGGCGGCTCTTGCTTTCTGCACTTGTCGAATGTGTGTTTGCAACGTTCGTTGAAACGACAGCCTGTGGGCTGAGCATAGAGAGGTGCGACTACTCCGGGGATTGTTTCTAGCATTCCTCTATGGATGGGAGTTCCTTTCTGAGGAATGGTCGGGATGGATCGGATGAGCCCTTGAGTATATGGGTGGAGAGGCTTGTTGAAAAGTTCTACAGTGCTTGCTTGTTCTACGACTCGTCCGCTGTACATTACAACGACATCGTCAGCGTTTTCTGCCACCAATCCGAGGTCATGAGTAATAAGAAGCAACGCAGTTCCAGTGTCGTCTGCAAGCTTGTGCATAAGATCTAAAATTTGTCCCTGAATGGTGACATCGAGAGCCGTTGTAGGTTCATCTGCGATAATTAGCTGAGGCGAACAGGCCAGAGCCATGGCGATAACTACTCGTTGGCGCATTCCGCCGCTGAGCTGATGTGGAAATTCTTTTGCTCGTTGGGCAGGAGATGGGATGCCCACTTGGTGAAGAAGTTCGATTGCACGGTTCAAAGCGGCTTTCTTTCCGAGTCCTTCATGCAGGCGTACAACTTCTGCGATTTGTTCTCCGATTTTGAAAACAGGATTCAACGAAGTCATCGGTTCCTGAAAGATCATGGAGATGGAATTACCGCGAATGCGTCGCATGTCTTTTTCTGAAAGGGCGAGCAAGTCCTGTCCGTCAAAGAGTACTTTTCCGCTTGTTATTTCTCCCGGAGGTGACGGGATAAGGCGCATGATGGAAAGCGACGTGACACTTTTACCACAACCTGATTCTCCAACGATACTTAATGACTGTCCAACATTGATAGAGAAGCTTACGTTGTCTACAGCGGTAAGTTTGCCATGTGTTGTTGTGTCAAAAACAGTTGTTAAACCTTGAACAGTAAGCAACGGGGGCATATTGAGTCCTGGTGGTAAAGTTACTTGAGAAGTGGGCACGTACATTGACTCGATGAGCTCGAGTATTATTTATAGTTTCTACCTATTGCGATTTTAGCAAAAATTGTGAGTTGTCTCACAGTTTGTCGAAAAACCAACTGGTATGCTTCATCCTAGAATACGGTTTGAAACAGGCTGGGGCAAGGAGTCTTTCTCTATTGCGTTTTGCAGTTGCTGATCTCTCTTTTGGATCGGTTAACCTCTTAATCGGGACGATTGCCTGATCCAGTTGAAAATAATTTTCAATTACATTCTCAATGTCCTTGACAATCATTTTCAATTTGCATAATCACTAGACATACGTTTTGGAGGGGTCACATATGCCATGTTGTAAACGCAAGCATAAATTGAATTCTTTACCTGCTGGTTGCAAAGCTCGAATTAAAGGTTTTTGTTCTGAGCCGAAGCTGAGAGGTAGACTCTGCGCGCTGGGTTTAACTCCGGGCACGGTTGTTGAAGTATGTGCACCGTGCAGCTTTAGAGTAAAGGATTGTCTGCTCACTTTGGGTGATGACATTGCATGTAGCTTGGAATGTGAACCTTTAGAGAACGAACAGATTCAAGAGCGTACACAGACTGTGGGCACACTATAGCAGTTCTGTGAGTTTATAATTAGATAAGCAACCGGCAAGAGAATTCTCTTGTTGTTGCTGCGCAAAGCGCCTTCGGGGCGGCTTTGTAAAAGCAACAAGCGTTGTTAGTCGATGAATAATCGGAGGTGTCCTATGATGGATGCTATTATTGTTGCAGCGATAATCGCTGTTGCAGCTGGTTATCTTATTCGCCGTTTCATGAAGAAAGGTGCATCCGGAGGCTGTGGTTGCGGAAGCGATTGCGGAGGATGCAGTTCATCAAACGGTTCTATTTCGAAAGATATTAAATCAAGCTGCGATTGCTCTTCACACAAAGAGCAATAAAGTACTGAGGGTCCGATAGTGTGCGAACACGGCACACTTTTTTTACCGGATCTAATTGATAGAGATTTTCAATTTCATAAAGGGTGGTCAGAATGTCGAATGCAATGCCTATGCGGGAATTAAAAGTAGGGGAAAAGGCTAAAGTGGTTGCAATTACTGCAATTGGAGAGCTCGGTCGTCGAATTCGTGATATGGGACTTGTTCCTGGAGCTGAGCTTGAGGTTGTGGGGCGTGCACCATTGAAGGATCCAGTTGCGCTGCGTCTTACTGGCTTTACACTTTCCCTGCGTAATAATGAAGCTGACTACATTGCTGTAGAACGCGTCTAAAAAAATATCTGCCACAAAATTTCTGTATACGAGGAATGTTTCATGTCTAAAGAGATTAAAGTTGCTCTTGCCGGTAACCCTAACTCCGGTAAGACGACAGCGTTTAACGCTATTACTGGTGCGCGTCAGCATGTAGGTAACTATCCGGGTATTACTGTTGATAAGAAAGAAGGTTTCACCACTGTTGGTGACAGCAAAATTCACCTTATCGACCTTCCGGGAACTTACTCCCTTACTGCGTACACAATGGAAGAAATTGTAGCGCGTAACGTTGTTGCTGATCAGCGTCCGGATGTTGTTATTGATGTTCTCAACGCTGGCGCTCTTGAACGTAACCTTTACCTTGCAATCCAGTTGATGGAAATGGGTGCTCCGCTTGTTCTTGCTCTGAACATGATGGATGAAGCAAACAAGCAAGGTATGAAGATTGATATTGATCTGCTTTCTGATCTGCTGAACGTGCCGGTTGTTGAAACTGTTGCACGTACCGGTGATGGTATTCCGAGTTTGCTGGATGCCACCATTAAATGCGCAGCTGAGAATCAGGGTAAGAAGTGGGAGCCTCTTTTAATCTCCTACGGTCCAGACCTTGATCCGGCTTTAGATAAGTTGGTTGCTCTTATTGAAAAGAACAGCGTTCTTACTGACCGTTATCCATCCCGTTGGACAGCTATTAAGTATCTTGAAAGTGATGAAGAAATTATTCAGCTTGGTCGTGAAACCAGCGCTGTTTCTGCAGAACTCGAACAGATAGTTAAAAGTGTAGCAAAACATCTGGAAAGCACTCTCGCAACATATCCTGAAGCTGTTATTGCGGATTACCGCTACGGCTATATTACTTCCCTTATTCGTCAGGGTGTTGTGACTCGTCTTGATTCAGCTGCAGATCGCGTTGTTGTCTCAGACAAAATTGATAGTGTTATTACACATCGATTCCTTGGCCCGCTCATTATGTTCAGTATTATGTACTTGATTTATCAGATTACATTTACTTTTAGTGAAGTGCCTGTTGGCTGGTTTGAAAGTTTCTTTGGCTGGATTGGCGGAGTTGCAGAAGCCAACATGGCTGACGGCTTACTTAAATCTTTGGTTATTTCCGGCATTATTGATGGTGTGGGCGGCGTAATGGGCTTTGTTCCGCTTATTATGTTTATGTTCCTCCAGATCGCAGTTCTCGAAGATTCCGGTTACATGGCGCGTGTTGCATACATGCTTGACCGCGTCTTCCGTTTCTTCGGTTTGCACGGTTGTTCCGTAATGCCTTTCATCGTATCTGGCGGTATCGCAGGTGGTTGTGCTGTTCCGGGTGTAATGGCTGCACGTACCTTACGTAGCCCTAAAGAGAAGCTTGCTACGCTTATCACTGCTCCTTTCATGGCTTGCGGTGCTAAGCTTCCAGTATTCCTTCTCTTTGTAGGCGTATTTTTTGAAGAAAATCAGGCGATGGTCATGTTCCTGCTCACTATGGCAGCATGGGCTTGTGCCTTGATTGTTTCAAAAATTCTTCGTCATACCGTTATTAAAGGTGAATCTACTCCGTTCGTAATGGAACTTCCTCCGTACCGCTTCCCAACTATGCGTGGCCTTTTCATTCACACTTGGGAACGTACATGGCAGTACATTAAGAAAGCCGGTACCGTAATTCTTGCTATCTCCGTTCTTATCTGGGCAGCAATGACTTTCCCGAACCTTCCGGCAGAACAGGTTGCAGCATTTGATGCGCAGAAGACTGTTGTTCAGGAACAGATTGATTCTGCTACCGCTACAGGTTCACCAGTTGCAGAGCTTGAAGAAAAACTTCAGATTGTTGAAAACGCAGAAGCTGAAGCAACCCTTAAAAACTCTTACGCAGGTACAATCGGTGTTGCACTGGAACCTGTAATGAGTCCGGCTGGCTTTGACTGGCGTACAAACATTGCGCTTGTAGGTGGTTTCGCAGCGAAAGAAGTTATCGTATCTACTCTTGGTACTGCGTACTCTCTCGGTGATGTTGATCCGGAAGATGCAGCACCGCTTGCGGAACGTATTGCACAGGACCCTAACTGGACTCCTAGTACTGCAATCGCATTCCTCCTCTTTGTACTTCTTTACGCACCGTGTTTTGTAACAGTTGTTGCAATTAAGCAGGAAGCAAACTCATGGAAATGGGCAATCTTCTCTGTCGTATTCAACACCGGACTTGCATACGCAGTGGCTGTCTCTGTAGTTCAGATTGGTAAGCTGCTATAAAAAGCATCTCGCAGAATAAAAAAACCCCGTTCGATTTAGGTCGAGCGGGGCTTTTTTATGTTCTTTGAAATGCAGTGTGAACAACAATTAAAATGAACATTTTGGTGTGGCTGATTACAGTTCGCAACAAAAAAGCCCACGTTACAATAACGCGGGCTTTTTTTATTCGAATGAAATCAGATTAAACGATTTCAACGAGTTCGATTTCGAAGGTAAGGTCTTTACCAGCGAGCGGGTGGTTAGCATCAAGGGTAATGCCATCTTCTTTCACAGCAGTAATAACTACTTCCATTACTCCACCTTCGGATTCGAGCTGCAAGAGCATGCCGATTTCCGGAGTGATGTGTTCAGGCACTTGATCACTGGCAACGTCAATGACCATTTCGTCATTGCGCTGACCGTAAGCTTCGTCTGCAGGAATAGTAACTTTAGTAGCGTCACCAACACCCATACCTACAACAGCTTTTTCGAAACCAGCGATAAGCATATCTGAACCAAGAGTAAATTCAAGAGGTTCGCGCTCGCGAGAGGAATCGAAAACAGTGCCGTCTTCAAGAGTACCAGTGTAGTGAACTTTTACTGAATCGCCGTCTTTGACCTGTGCCATGGAGGTCTCCTTGTTAAAAATGTGGTATGATACGATGGCTGTTCACTCTTTGAAAGTCAATTCTTATTTAAAGGACAGCATGATGTGTAAGGGAATGATATTTTGCTCATGGACATATTTCAATGCATGGAATACGGAGCCAGAAAGTAGATTTATGATAACGTATCGCATTGCTGTTCCCTTTCATATAGAACAGGACTACTAGAAGTAACAAGCCTTGATAATCGTTTATGCTTTTACTAAACGGAACTGCATAACACTTTGAATAGAGTTGTTGCCAGTATCATAAATAAGTTAAAAAAATACTCTCGAATACTTGACCGGTATCGAAATCTGAAATAGTAGTACTTGTAAGAACTACGCAGGAGAATAGATGGAACTCATTCAGGCATTGAAGAAATTTGGTTTTACCCAGCAAGAGTCGCTAATGTACGTAACTCTTTGTAAAATGGGTGCCATGACAGGGTACGAAGCCGCAAAAGTTTCCGGTATCTCCCGCTCCAATGCATACGCTGCGTTGTCCAGCCTTGTTGAAAAAGGCGGGGCTATTGTTTCTTCCGAGGATTCCAGCAAATACACTGCAATCCCGCGTGAAGAACTTATTTTGAACCTGCGTCGCTCTTGTGAGTCGACATTAGGGTTCCTAGAAGAAAATTTACCGGAACAGGAAGAAGAAGAAGCACCATATCTTACCATTTCCGGTTATGGAAATACCCTCGATAAGATGCGGAATATGATTCTGCTGGCAAAAGGGTGGGTGTATCTTTCTGTTTCAGCTTCAACAGTGAAATTGCTTACGTCCGACTTGGAGAACTGTATCAAGCGCGGATTGAAAGTTGTAATTTTATCTGATGAGGACCCGCACCTCACCGGCGTTGTGTTTATGCATAACGAAGCACCGGCAGAGAATGTGCGTATTATCGCTGATACCAGCGAAGTTATAGTGGGCACGCTCGAAGTAAGCAGAGGGCAGTGTCTCTATTCAAAAAACAAGCACCTCGTATCGTTAATGCGCGAAGCTCTCTTGAACGAGATCGAGCTCATTAAAATACGCGGAATATAATCAGGAGATTTCGGCATGAGCAATGTACGCTCCAGCTACACTGACAGTGTAAACTTTTACGGTAATACCACTCCAATGGAACTTGTTAAAACATTCGGCAGCCCGCTGTATGTCTACAACGAGAACGTGTTACGTACACGTTGCCGCGAAGTTCAGGCGCTTTCTGACAATCCAGCCTTTACACCAAACTATTCTGCGAAAGCGAATACGAATATTCACCTCCTCAAGGTTGTCCAAGAGGAAGGAATGGTTGTGGACGCTATGTCTCCGGGCGAAATTGTCATGAACCTTGCCGCCGGATTTAAGCCGGAACAGATCTTGTTCATTTCCAATAACGTCTCTGCTGAAGAGCTCCAGTACGCCATCGATAGAGGTGTATATGTGAGTGTAGATTCTCTCTCCCAATTGGATCTGTATGGGCAGCTGAATCCTGGCGGCAAGGTTGTTATCCGCTTTAACCCGGGCATTGGTGCCGGTCACCACGCTAAAGTTATTACTGGTGGTAAACACACCAAGTTCGGTGTTGATCCTGCAGAAGCAGATACCCTTCGCGCTACTTTGGCACGTCACAACCTCACATTGTGTGGTGTGAACATGCACATCGGTTCTCTTTTCATGGAGCCTGATGGATACCTTGAAGCAATGAACGTATTACTTTCTATTGCTAAAGAGTGGATCACTGAAGACAACGCGCTTGAGATCATCGATTTTGGCGGCGGTTTCGGTATCCCGTATCACAAGTATGAAGGTGAACAGCGTCTTGATCTTGCCAAGCTTGGTGAAGCATTTAATGCCACCATTACAAAATTTGCTGAAGACACAGGCTACACAGGTCGCTTTATGTGTGAGCCGGGTCGTTACATTGCAGCAGAGTGCGGCGTTTTGCTCGGCACTTGTTACAGCGTAAAGAACAACGGTGAAAAACGCTTCGCCGGTACTGATCTTGGCTTTAACCAGCTTTTGCGCCCAGCTATGTATGATTCATTCCATGATGTGGAAATTTACCGCGACGGTGGTAGCGAAGTAACCGAAACAATGGAGCAGTCTATTGTAGGTAACATTTGCGAATCCGGTGATATTATGGCGAAAGATCGTCAGCTTCCTGAAATTGCAGAAGGCGACGTTGTCGCAATGCTCGACGCAGGTGCATACGGCTATGTAATGGCATCCCCGTACAACCAGCGCCCGCGTCCTGCAGAAGTTCTTATTCAGGCAAACGGTGAAGCACGTATTATCCGTCGTCGCGAAACGCTGAACGATATGTTGAACATGTACCCTGAAGCGGATGCATTGCTCAGCGAATTCGGCGAATAGTTTTTTACTGAAGATGTTACTCCGCCAGTGTGTTGTTCATATATTTTATGAACGGCGATAGGTAAGACACTCACGGAGTAACGAAGGTACGACATTGTTGGCTGGTTTGCTGCGCTCTATCAGTAAACCTAGCCAACGATCCTTTCGAAGAGGTTGATTGCCTCTTCCGGAGGGTTTGAAAAGTCTTCAATATGCGGAATACAACCGCATACAGAATAGTTCGAAAATGTGGAGATTGCCTCCATGTTTTCCTGCAGCATCGCCTGTGGTGTACGGTGTTCCTTGTTATTCACAAACACTATCCCTGCCGGTTGAACGCCTCGGTGATGCAACGCCTCAATGGAAAGAAGCGTGTGGTTGATTGTACCAAGTCCGGCTCGTGCAACGAGTATGGGCTTGATACCGAACTGCTCGACAGCCATTTGCACCATGTCCGCCAACATGTGTGTGCGGCTGAACGGCACAAGAAGTCCTCCAGCCGCTTCGACCACCAGGGTTTTATTTTTACGCAAATATGCCAGTTTGTGTAGAAGGTCTTCCACTTCTACGCTGCTCTGTTCATCACGGGCAGCGTAGAATGGAGCCTTGGGAGCGTTAAAGCAGACTCCGGTAGCATCAGCAGCGGTCTGATGTAACTCCGGACAATATTTAAGAACGAAGCTCGCGTCCGCGCCTGCATCGTTCGGGGTCAGGCAGCCTGTTTGCACTGGTTTCCAATAGTAAGGCGTGTGCCCCGTCTTTATCAGAAACCGCATTAGCATCAGGGAAGCAACTGTCTTACCCACATCGGTATCTGTACCGACGACGAAAAATGACGGATTAGGTTCTGTCATACCATCCCCTGATACTGCTGACGAATGTGTGTACGTCCGCAGTACTGTGCAAGGCTGTCATGCTCACTCGTATGACAGCTTTGTTCATTGGTACGGTCGGATAACGCGATGCAAAAGCAAGCACACCATCTTCCCGCATTTTTTCCGCAATTTCTGCGGCTTTTGCTTCATCACCAATCTCAATAGAAACTATATGCGCATCACCTTGAATGGTGAATCCTGCATCCTCCAATTCTGAACGGAGAAACGCACTGACTAATGCCAGATGTTCGCGTTCCGGTTCTCTTGTGGGTAGTTTTTTGAGTAACGCAGCAGCTGCGGCTGCGTGTGCTTCCGGCATCGCTGTAGAATAGATTACAGGCGATGAGAAGTTATGGAAAAATTCTTTAAAACCTTCAGGCATAAGTATAAATGCGCCGAACATGCCGAACGCTTTGCCAAAGGTTCCAACTGCTATATCGGTACAGTCGCGGCTAATACCCGTACCATTGTTGCCGAGCGCTCCAAATGAATGCGCTTCGTCCACCACGCCAAAGAAATTGTGTTTTTTGCGTAATGCAGCAAACTCGTCTGTTTTTAACAAATCCCCATCCATGCTGAAGAGAGATTCTGTGAGTACAACAGGGTTTTCTGCACGAGCAGCAGTCAGCTTTCTATCAAGTTGTGCAAGGTCGCTATGAGCAAATCCTTTCAACGCGCTTCCTGTCTGCGCAAGTCCTTGCGCCATGCTTGCGTGGATTCGTTTGTCGTAGAATAAGGTCTCTGCAGGCGAGCAGAGCCCCCATACGACTGCAAGATTTGCCTGATAGCCGCTTGGAAGGAATATGGCCTCGTCGTATCCAAAAAATTCTGCGAATTGACGTTCTACATCTTCTGTGAATCCACCATGCCCTGTGACCAGACGCGATGAAGTACCGGATGAAGAGTGCGCTGCAAAGCATTCACCAAGTGTTTTCTGCCAGCTGGTATCTTGTGATAGCCCGAGGTAGTCGTTGGATGCAAAGTTGATGAGTTTCTTGCCATCAACAAGAACACGGCTGCCAATCTGCTTATCTATTGTTATGGGATTTCGGTGTAATCCGGAACTTTTTTGAACCGCGATGGAACGTTTTAGGCGTTCTTTAACCATTGAAATAACTCTCTGTAATGGGTTGTAAGGGAGTCTTTCGCGAACTGTATACCAAACTCAGTACTTCCAAAGAGAAATGAGCCTTCAAGCGCCATGTCTCCGCAGGTAAAAGAAATATCGTAGGCCGCTGTAGAATCTGTCATAGCTGTTTGTACGACGGTTGTTGTGCCGCAGCCTGAAAATGTTTCCACAGGCAGCAAGGGAGATTGCTGAACAGATAGCAAGAAGGCGTGGCGTGAAAATTCCATGCATTTTCTGAAATGCAGCCCACTGGTTTGTGCCATGGCTTCCAAAGCAAGATATGCAGGAGCGTCTGAAAAGTTTTTTTCAGCCGTAAGAGTTTGGGCAGCATAGTGTGTGACTCTATCCAGCAGGATGAATCGCTCTACGCCAAAATGAATGGTTTTATTGTATTGCATTTATGACCAGAGACGCACAACGAGTGCACTGTTTTGACCGCCGAATCCAAAATTCTCCAGCAGGATAGTAGGAGGTATGGATGAGTCGGAAAGTTCCATCAAACCTGTCACGAAATTTATTTTGTCAGAGCACGGGGATGTGAGGTTGCGCACAGGGGGCACAATTTTTTTGTCGAGCAAAGCGAGAAGAATACCGAACTCTACAGCTCCCGACGCGGCAGTACAGTGCCCAATCCATGATTTAATAGCCGTAACGACTGGCTGGTGATCTTTGCCTGAATAGAACATACGCTCGATCATGGCGGCTTCCATTTGGTCGTTGAGCGGAGTAGAAGTGCCGTGCGCAGAGATGATATCAATATCCTCAGGCGTAAGCTGCGCTTCAGCGATCGCGGAACGAACGGCCTTTTCGGCATGAAGAGCCTTAGGGTGCGGTGCTGTCATGGTATGAGCATCCATCGTTGCGCCGTATCCACAAATTTCTGCGATGATGTGTGCACCGCGTTGCTGTGCGTGTTCCAGTGATTCCAGAACAAACATTGCTCCGCCTTCACCAGCAATAAAACCACTGCGCTCTGTATCAAACGGGCGACATGCTTCGCTCGGATTACCGCCTTTATTCCAGATGGCTTGTGCTTTTTTATATGCGAGCAAGCCACCGTGGGAAATACGGGAATCCCCACCGCCTGCAAATGCAATGGTCAGGTATCCATCTTTGATTTTCCGAAAGGCTTCGCCGATGGCTTGAGTAGAAGCAGAACATGCAGTGCCGATGGTTGAATTTTCACCATGTATGTGGAGAAATTGGCTTATGGCGCTTGCTGCCGTGTTTGGTAGATAGCGAAGCATCCAGAGGGCTGCCAGCTCTGCGCTGTCCATGTTGCCGTTTTCTACATTGGGGAAATCTGAACTGATATCAAAGTTCGGCCCCATTCCGCAAAAGAGACCGGCATCTTCCAGTAGATCTGCAGTTGCGCTACAATCTTCAGCGGCACGAATGGCTGCAGAAAGTGCAAACTGCGCACCGCGCGACAAATATTTTTTATTTTTCCAACGACCGGTAACAGCTGCGAGATCGAAGTCTGGAATAGGGCAGTCAACACACCCTTCAAAGTCATGAGAAGAGCTAAAGTTTGGCGCATTATGTCGAACAGAACTCGTGATTTCTTCAGGAGTACTGCCTAGTGATGTAATATACCCTGCGCCTGTTATGACGACTCGATTACGCATACCGGCTCCTTATGCACGTTTGGCATGTTCCACGTACGCAACAATATCGCGTACCTGAAGAACAGGCCCTTCGTTGATGGTGTGCAACATTTCATCAACACGAGCAGGTGTCAGATGCGGGTAGATGCTCACAAGGTGTGTTGCTGGAACAAGTCCTTTGTCATTCGCTTCTGCAATATGCATCCGGAATGATTTTAAGAATACAGTCTCATCTTGTACAGAAATGCCGCATTCTTTTGTCAGTCCCACACCGTATTCCATCAGATCAATGGATTCTGTTGGAAGGTCGCGCAGAACGTAGGTTTCAAAATTTACTTCTTCCGGCTCTACTTCGAGAACATCTGTAATAATTGTCTGTACCTGATTAAAAATGGACATCTCAAAATCCTTATTTACAAGCGGTCAAGCCGCCATCCATTGTAATAGAAGTGCCGTTAATCATCCGTGCATCATCGCTAAGTAAAAATGCCACAGTCCAAGCGGCTTCGCCCGAAGAAACAGCACGTTTAGCAGGGCTGCGCGTTACAGCCTGTGGGTTGTTTTCGATAAATTTGTTGCCTCTGCCACTCTGCACATATCCAAGTCGCAACGAGCAACTTGTCACACCGCGTCCGCCAAGCTCAACGCCAAGGTTCTGATACAGAGCCTCGCCCGCAAGCTTAGATGCTGCGTAAAATCCTTGTCCCGAGTTCGGAAGCGCGGCAGCAGTTGAAGAAATAAACACACAGCGACCAAATCTGTTTGCCAACATCATTCTTGAAATATGTCGCAGGCAGATAGCCCTGCCGGTAATGTTGATTTCCATGTACTGGGCAATATCAGCAGGGTCAGCGCCTGCAATAAATGCTTCAAAGTCACTCTGCATGCAGTCCACAAGATAGTCGGGTGAATCGATGGTACCAAGCGCAGCATCAACAGTCGTCCCAGTGTCAAGAATAGCGCTTCGAGCAATCTTTTCTAAATTGAGTTCAAGTATAGTGGCAGCAGGAAAGGCTGATGTAATGCGGCTGATTCCATTTTCTGAACATGCAGAAAGGGTTAATCGGAGACCTGCGTCAGATAATATTTTTGCAACCGCCATTCCCAAGTCTGACGACGCGCCAAGGATACACGCATGGTTTCCCGAAAGCTGTATTGGAATGCTATGCATCTTTTTCTCCATCCCTCTGTACTAGTATCCGTCCCGTCACAGCCTTCTTTCCATCCTTCAACAACGTACAGGCAAAACCAAAAGGTTTTGGTTCAATGGAATACGCATACGCATCAGGCGTGACAAACAATTTGAAGCGAAACTTACTCACGCTCAACACCGCATCCGGCATACGCTCGCGCAGCACGCTTACAAAGCTATGAATGATAAGCGTACCCGGAATCACAGGGCTGTCTGGAAAATGATCCGCCAACGCTGGTTCGTCAGCAGGGAATGTAAATGTACCTGTAATGTGGTTCATCATGTTTCTTGTTTTGCCTCTGGTAAGCCTTCGGCGACTCTCCGAGGGGGAAGGGCTCTGCCCTCCACCCGCAAGGGGGACGCCCCCTTGACCGCGATTAGGGCTGACTTTTTTGTGCGGGTACACACAGGTTCTTAAGCTTATGAATACTCAACGGATTACTTAGTCATAATAAAAGTCTTTTGAAAGGTGGCTGTAGGATAGTCAGTTTATTCCGCCATCTCGGGACTCTTTGCCTCGAACTAAATGATGCCACGCTAGAATGCCCAAGATTGGTAGCCTTTATTAAGCTTTCCAACGTAGTAAAAAAACGGGCTGTACTCGCTAATAAAAGTTTTAGGAGATTCTTAAGAAGCCCTTTTCCAAAAGGGTTCTTAAGCCGCCGGAGGCACATTAAAAAACACCGCCGGAGGCATAAAAAAGATCTTTACTCTGTCACAGCTTTGATTGCTTCGGCTGTTGCATTGCAAAGCAGGTCAATTTCATCGAGCGTGATGCTGAGCGGCGGCATGAGTACTATGACGTCCCCGAGATTACGGATAATGACACCATGCTTGCGTGCTTCCATGCAGACTT
>NZ_WYDS01000034.1 GCF_009914765.1 Halodesulfovibrio sp. MK-HDV
TTTCCTTTTCTTATGATGCTACGGTCTGGCGAGTACGCCCGTAGTATTTGCGTAAGCGTTCGTATCGTGAAGCCGCGTTCTGTTTGTATTCTTCTGTGCTTTCGTAATATTCCATCCATTCACGGTCTGGATCACGAAGAAGCACATTGTCTTTCGCTGTAAGACTGAACAGGTAGTCATACTTATCCAGCTCAGTAACAATCTCAGGTTTCTGTACTGGAGGAACATAAGATGGGGCATTGCTGCGCTGTGTTTGCGCCTTCTTCTTAGCTGATTCAATGCTGAGAACTTTTGTCTGTGAAAGTGGCGTAGCTGTGACCTTCTTCGGCTCAATTTTCTCATTTTGAATGGCAGCCATCCGGTCACGCTGCGCAGCAAGTGAATCTTCAAGAACCTGTCGTGCAATGCTTGATGCGTCACGCTCCTGATCTTTCTTCAGAGTAATTGCTTGCTGAAGTTCTTCACGGTGCTGATCCGTTCCAAGCAAGCTAGCAGCAGGATGAATTGCATTCTGACGCTGCGCCTTACAAATGAACTCGCTACCATCTTCACTGAACACTAAAATCGAGGAGCGATCGTGTAGGTCATACTTAATTTGAACTGCATGCGTTCTGCCGTGCATCAGGCCGTCGTAGTAGCGTTCACCAAGAAAGCGGATACCTTCTCGACGTATCTGACGCACTGCTTTTGCCATCATAAGGTGGCGCAATTTGCTTTCATCAACACCAGCACCTCGCCCTTGCATAAACACTTCTGCAGGAGTTTTCCCGTTCAGATGCCCACGCTGTGGTCGCTGGATATATTCATCTATCCACTGAGCCACTACGTAATGAGTTTCCTCAAGGGTCAAGGGGCGGCCTCCAGCAGCATCATATGCTTTGCGATGCAATGGCTCACCACGATTTAAACGTGCTGGCTTTGCAGCAATGCTATTGCCCACGTATGACGGCACCCACTGCTCTAGCTCGTGCAACGTTCCAAAAAATCGTTCGATTGTTTTTGACTGACCATGATACGGCCATGCGAAAATTGTGTGAATACCTAGGTCTTGAAACAACCCTGCTATTCCTGTCTGGCGGAAGTCTACCCCGTTAAAATACTTGGAGCGAAACGCCCTGCCGTTATCGAGGTAGGCAATAAGAGGGAACTTACCGAGCGTCATAACAGCACGCCGGAAGGCTGCGGCAATGCCCTGCGTATTTTCTGTGGGCATGATCTCCCAACCCATTGGGCAGTTAGACTTCATGTCATACCACATAATAAGTTCCATACGCTGCGGTTTGCCCGTCCAAGGATTAAGCGTTTCAAAGTTCAAAACGTGTCCATCAGCAACAAGGATGTCACCAACTTCAATCAGATTGTAGTCACGCTCAATGTAGAATGCGGCTTTATCATTCCACGCTTTCTTACCTTCACGCGTATAGACCCACGTTCCAAAATTTGTTTCTTTCCAAATAGAAAGGAAACGACGCATTGTGCGCTCTGCGGGGATTGGTAACTTCTGAGCAGTCATTGCAGAAGTTGCCATGCGAATGGCGGTACTAATAGTTGGGTGGTTAGGTTGAAGCACTGCATTAAGAAGTAACTTTGCATGCTCTTCTGTCATCTTTGCGCGCTGTTCATTTCCTGCGCCACGCCTATCTACCAAGGCGACAACCGTTCCATTCTTACGAAGCTCCAGCTTCCAGCGCTCAATGGATTTCCACGAAGTCTTTACGCCAAGAGTTTCCAATAAATGAGGCCATGCTCCACCCTTGTAAGCTTGAATAAAGGAATCACGTGCCACAGCTTTGCTGCCGAATCCAGCCTTACCAATCCATTCCGAATACAGCACAACAAGATCTGCACGGGCTAGCGCTTTCTTACGCTTTGCATCACTTACACCAGCAGTTGCTAACGTAGGCACTGTCAGCTGCGCAGCCTGTTGATCTGCCAGTCTAGCTTCAGCAGAGACAAGAGCTGTGCGGGTTGCTTCAGGCATAGTCGAAACCAGCCACTCATTGCCTCCGCCACGTCCAACACGAGGGCGTGCTTGCCATGATTCACGTTTAGCGCGGCGAAGAACAGTATCTTTGCTACATCCTAAACTGCTTATAAGCTCTTTCGCTGTATATGCTTCTTTCAACATAAGCGTCCTACGTATCGTTTTTTAAGCGGCGCAGGCCAGCCATGCCTGCGCCTAACGCATTATCCAGTGCCATCGACCATGCTCAACTGAACTTGCAAACTTATTATGTAATCACACTGCCTGTTTCATTTTCATTGAGTCCGGCAAACTTAAAACTTTTCGTGGGCATCCCAATTCAATCAGCGCGGCCAAAACCCTCTGACTATCGTCGTCCCCAACAATGGTTTTTCTAACCTGAACTGCTGACACACCAATTTCTTTTGCGACTGATGCCATCGTATGTCCCTGCCCATGTAAATATTCGCGTATTGCCCACGGCTTCCTATTCCTCCCTGCAATTGTGGCCATTACAACTGTGCCTCCAACTGTTTTTTACGCTTCTTTGCACTCCGCTCTGATAAGACCGCCTGTGCGTAGTCACGTAATTTTTTATCATCTTCACTCATTATCTCGCACCCTACAGCCTGTAGAATTGGCTGTAGGGGCGAGATGTCTCCGGTAGCCATGCAGAATGCTACGACCGCCAGAATTGGTGGGGGGTGTTCCCGCGCTGCTGGCTGCAACCATTTGTCCAGTGTGGCTCTCGAGACGCTCTTGGCGTTTCTGGTGCTCAACTGAAGACCAGCAGCGTGGGAGATTTCTGTCAGTTCATCGGCAAGCTGATCGCGTGATAAATTGGGCTGATCTTTCATGACGCGATTCATGTTAGCGCGCACCTGCGGAAGAATCCCCGCAAGCTTTGCTACCTGTTCATCTTGCGTCTCATATTGAAAGAGTTTTACCTGCTTTTCCATTTTACCGTCCAATCTAGCGATGTATTCCGTCCAAACTGACTTGTTGACCTCTTGTTGTGGGCAGGTTAAAAATTGAATTAAGAATTGAATTAATTTTTTAACCGCCCGTGCTTTCTTTATAAGCAAATATGCTTACTCAAATCAAGCATATTTGCTGCGAAAGTTAAACTTTATGCTTTTTTGTTTTTGTTTCAATAATATCAGCATAATAGCTTATCAATCGGGTGCGACACTTAATGCGACAGTTCAAGAAAGGAAGTAGCGCACCATGATTGGTGATAGAATAAAGACAGCTAGAGGGAGCGAGAGTCGTAAAAGCTTTGCTGAAAAGATTGGGGTACACCCTATGACATTGGGCAAGTATGAAAACGGCAAGGTTGTTCCCGGCGGCGAAGTCCTCGCAGAAATAACCAAATATACTAAATGTGAAGCATATTGGCTTTTGACTGGCGAAAGCGAAATGCATTCTCCTGCTAAAACTCAGCAGCCTGAGAACACCTCACAATGCCCGTCTTGCGCTGATCTGCAAGCCGAACTAGCTGAAGAGCGCACTGAACGTCGCATTCTTGCAAAAGAACTGCGCGAAATAAACGCGGAAAACAGGACAATTTTGAAAGAAAATGGGGAGCTGAAAGAGAAGATAGGCGAACTAAAAGGCGAGCTGAAAGCCCGCGCCGCTCCTAAAGATATAGCTATTTCAGATAGCCCAGCAGACGCCGCCAGCTCGCGCAAGCATGCATAAAAAAGAAAGCGGGAAGAGTGATACCACTCTTCCCGCTTTTCCTATAATCTAACACTACGCACATAAAATATATTGTCAATAATGGCAGTATGCTAGTTTATAATACTGCTACTCTGTTTTGCTTTGTCGAATATAATCTCGCGTTGGACGACAAAACACATTTTTTGCCGCCCAAAATTCTCATTTGGAAAGTCAAAGCACACCCCAAATCCCAACTTTTCTCATTTAGAGTTTCTCTTTGGAAAAATATTTTTCAAAAGGAACAAGCCCGCACCAGTCCTATATTCAGCCCATATCAGTACTAGGTTATCTAGACTATCCGGTATTTCTCAAGTCGGGTGTCCCCCTACAATCACGTTAAAGCATGTTTTCAGCTGTTTCATATAATACCAATAACAACAATTCGTTGTCCTTCTATATATAAGGATACACAACGCTACAAAGACCCTTCACGAGTTCGGTGCTATTTGAAAAAAAAGGGCAGCCCGTTAAGTCGTTAAGTCGTTAAGTCGTTAAGTCGTTAAGTCGTTAAGTCGTTAAGTCGTTAAGTCGTTAAGTCGTTAAGTCGTTAAGTCGTTAAGTCGTTAAGTAAAAAAAATCCCCTGTACATAATTTGTACAGAGGATTTTTTATATTTTTTCTTTCGCAGCAGGCTAGAACAAAAACCAACCGACAGTATCACGAATCGTCATCAGGCAATGCCGCGCGCCTTATTAAAGTATTTCTCACGCACCTTATCAAAAACAATCACTGTACGGAAGCACGACACGATAATGGCGAATATTGAGAATCCTAGAATTAGCTGCTTCTGAATATCCCATTTCTCTTTAAACAAAAGCCCCGTTGCCCATTCCATACCCGACTGTTGTCCGTAGAACATGGACAAAGGCAGTGCGACAACAACAATGCACATAAAGGCAACCTCTACCCAGAAGAAGGTACGAGCCATAATGAGCATGAACAGCGTAGAATCTCGAACAACCTTTAAAAACTTTAATCGGTTTTCGAGCTTTTCCAAACGTTTTTCCTCTGTCTCTGCGACAGTCTGCGCCTTCTTAAAAATGTCTGCGACCTGAAAATGAGTCTTTAATGCCCATTTAATATTCGCAGCACACACATTGTAATTTTTATTAAACTCAACGAGTGCCCGTGGGAACGGAAACCATGCCGCCTCTTCCCGAATATAACTCAACCGTTCTCTCTGGTTCTGAAATTTCTTTTTCAGCTCGCCTGCTTCTTTCGTGACATATCTGTCCAAATCCTTAGAAAGATCATGACAACCATGGAGAATGAGCATGAAAGACACATAGTTTTTAATATCGCTTGCTGCTGTCATTCGTTCAATCCGCTTCATACTTTTTACAAAAAACGGATTTCCCTCGTCAAACCACTCATGAACTTCTTTTTTCAGTCCTTCCAGCTTTTCCACAGCCTTTTCCACCTGACTTTCAGCCTCCATCCAAGGGCCATAGAGAGCTGACAAAACCTGAATATGCCCACGCTCCATTTCTGGATCGATAAGCACCCTATTAAAGTAGTGAGGTGTTTTTTCGACTAATAAAATAAGTGAAGACATTGCCTGTTCAGCAAAACCAATTTTAACCTGACATACGGACTTACGATACTGGGCATCCTGCATTGTTGGACACATGCGCAACACTCGGCTGTACAATTCAGAAGCCTGTTGGAACTGGGATGTAAATTCGAGCAATCGTGCTTGTAAAAATACGCAGTATGCTTGTTTTACCATCGGTCCAGAAAGAATTTCTGCTTCTTTCCACATCATCATGGCTTTGTGATAGTCACCCCGCTCCATTGAAACAAAACCGGCAAGCATCCGAGGCATTGGATCCCGCGGTGCACGGATTCCCAAGTTTGAAAGTTCCTTGTCCGCTACAATCAAATCCCCTGACAGCACATAAGCTAGTGCACTCCAGACAGGATTATCGTCACGCGGAACGACATCATTCAAACCTTTCGCAAAATCTTTGCCACGGCAAACCCACATGTGCTGCATCATGCGCAGCTGCGAGATCTGGTTCACGCCATAAACAGCATTCAACAAAACACCATCATGTTCTTTTGAAGCCTGAATATTTGTAAGTGCGGCATCATCCTTAGTGCAGAGCTTTTGCTCAATCGTTTCGAACGCTTTGTTGAACTCGTCAAAATTTAATTTTGAAAGTTCATGCCACACTTTTGGTACAAGCTTAGTTAAAGAGCGTGTAGGGCATTGATGAGATGGATGCGTGCGCATGCCACAATAAAAACAATGGTCATGACTGCCTGCAATAAGATGCTTAGAAATTTGCACTGGCAACATGCCGCTTTCTACTGAATGATCTACGGTGAGTGTGACCTTACACCAGTCATCAACGCTGCTTGCATCTAGCGAAAAGTTAACATCATGCACTTCAAAAGAGCGTCCGAGCAAGTAGCCGGAACGGAAGCTCATGTGTGGAAAATCTGGAACAAGCTGGTTCCAATCCAACGCCATTTTTTTCGGGAGATCGGGGTTAAAGTTCAACCCGCGCTTGTTTGTCACAGCAACAACAGCAGGCCAATAGGCTTCCCGCTTAGTTGCTTTTAGATTATCCACGTGCATCAAATGCTCGCGAGTCCATTGGCGAAGCATATGCAAGTTTTCCACTTGGAAAACTAAGTAACTATCCTGAACAAGAAATTTAATTTTCAACCGCTCAAAAAGATTTTTCATTTCCATGGCATAGGCACGCCAGCCTTCAAGAAAATTCTTTTCCATGGTGTTACCAAGCGGCTTAATAACACCATACCACCCTAAGGAAGACTGATACGGGAGCCGCGGGTCAACCATCAGCGATGCCCATTCCACCGGAGCCAACCCAGAACGGGTACCTTCCGGCTTAAATGTCAGCCCCGGAAGCCCCCTTCCATCGTTACGGCATTTAGGATGCACTAAAATCTGGCAACTATCGGAAACAATAACAGACTGCGCCATTAACGACGGTTCAACAGAAAACGTAATTTCACGTTTCGGGCTGAACAATAGCTTCGCCGGAATTAGCTGAGCATAGAGTTGCAAAGCATTAAACTTAGCCCAAACACTTAATCTGGCTGCTGCCAAAAAAACATCAGAACTAAAAAAGAACCATAATGCTTGATCTCTATCAACTTCTACCTGCAATCCACCATAGTCCTGCAATGTTTGCACTACTGCCGGATTAAGTTCACCATTCCAGCTAATCCACATGCCATAGCCAGTGGCTACCATGCGGGATTCCTGGAACATAGGAAGTTTGTTGAGCAAGTTCGATAAATGAGGCATATCTACCTTTCACCATTACTTTTGGGAGGACTTATGGACATTACCAGAACTCTGGCTGAACTGAAAAAAGACCCGGGTTTTGCCGAAAATGTCGGCATGACACTTATTCATAACGGTACAGTACGCGGTTGGTCTCGCAAAGACCGACGAGAAGTTAAAGCGATTCGTGTTCGTCATGATTACGATAAAATCGAAAGCATTCGTAAAGAGCTTGAACAAAACGAAGGCATTTACCGCATTATTACCGAAGCGTACGAAGGTGACTTCACGCCCGGTGACGATGTAATGTACCTTATTGTTGCAGGTGACATTCGCGAAAACGTAAAAGCAACTCTTGCTGAACTCCTCGATAGAATCAAGTCCGAAGCAGTTACCAAAGAAGAAATTTTTGCCTAAGTAATAATCGGCATTTTTCTGTTTTTCACTAGTTCCGGACAAACTACGTTCAAGAAAATGACACTTTTTGCCGGATACACTGTTTAATAGATAAATTTGCAAGATTTATTCCAATAAAAAAGAGCCTGCACACTCAATGCAGACTCTTTTTTATTGGAATCCTATTTCCGATCACAGGCTCGTCCTGATTGCGGACAATGAATGTTTAAAACACTCTTCAGCACAATCTCCAGATCTACTGGGTCCATTGATTCAAACTGTCGTAAATCCATAAATTTTCTTTGAAGACAAAAGACATCCAGCATACAGCGTAACGCTAACGGGTCACTCGGCAACAATCCGCTACCTTCAACAGTTTCTGCATAACTCCGCAGCAACACGCCGCCTGCATTTCTGCGCCATACTTCGCCCCATATTTCAAGCTTATCCTTATCTTCAGAACGGATAAATGAAGCATTATATAAAACAGTTAGCGCGGTGTATTGAAGAGAATCAAGCACATCAACCACATCACGTAACGAACTATCTTTGAGCCTGCGAGCTGTAAATGAACGATGCTTCTGTCCTTCAAAGTTGACGAACAGAAAATCTTTACCGGTGTAAAAGACTCTTCGAAGATACAAATTGCCATGTAATCTAATTTTATGGCAATCGTACGAATATTCAAGAAATTGCTTTGCATCTTCAAGCATCATTTTTTTGCGTTCAAGTAACATATCTACATGCGGAATCACGCTGCTATCCAGCTTTCCTCTCTTCCGCTTAAGTTTTTCCATTGTGCGCTTCAGCACACTTTGCACGCTTTGATAGACGGAACGCGTATACAATTTAGAATATGCTTCAGGAGCAAAATCTTTATTTGCTTCACGTCGGCATAACGTCAGATGCATTTCACCAAGGCGTTTACCCAGTAGTGTGAACACAGTAACATCCGCTTCTGTCAGGACCTCTGCGCTATTTAACTCAGGGCGCTCGAAAGCTATTTCGAACACATCACCATCAAGCTCTTCCGGTGCTTTCTCAATGGCACTATCTATAGCAAGTCTGCCTTCATAGAATCGTGTAATGCTATCCACCACCATTTGGCGTAAATCAGACTCAGAATGCGTGTACTGACTATAAACACCTACATAGTGCTCATCTCCACGTTCACAAACATACTTCACTGCACCAAAATAACGAGGAACATTCGGGAATCCGCAGGTTACAGATAAGTATTCCAGCATCTCTGCATCCGGGTTAATACCGTCGCTCAATCTACGATACATGCGGAAAAATAGATCATCACCACAAACAACGGCACTGGATTCCGGATAATCTTTCCACCAGCCAAAGCAATCACGGAAGACCGGAAGTCTCCGTCTATCCTGAATTACAGAAAAAACACCATTCCTACCGGAAATAGTTTTCAACTGCTTATATAAATTGATAAACGACTCACAACTCCGCCCTTCAATAAATCCTTCTACCAACGCAGCGGAATCTGCGCCCTCATTCAGTGTACAAATAAGCTCAGGAGTTCGTGCTGTAATAATATCTGTTGCCGTCACCCCCTCTACCCTACTGACAAACAACGTGTACAATTCAGAAGGTTGTTGCATAAACTGCACAGACACAACAAGAAGCCATGACTGCTGTGTTTCTTTACCAAACGGCATTGCTTCCCGAATAGAAATGTCCCGCAGGATAGTATTCGTCGTCAAAAGCTTATTGCGACGTATGAAGTATGCCGGAAGCACACTCTCCAGCCCGCTTCTAAACTCTTTATCAAACATATTCACAGTTGACGCCGTAATATCCGGAACCACTTCGGAGCGCGCCACTTCTTCTGCTACATTACGATGCAACGTGAACATGAAATAGCCGTGAGGATTAAGCGTCAAATCGTACATAGCAGTTCGAACCATAGGAAACTTGGTATGCGACATAAGCTCAATTGGTTCGCACCCTTCATAGCCCACAAGGTCAAGTGAAGCAGCTTGCGGGAAACGGGAAAGATTACAGACAATTAAAATATTTTCTTCACCATAGGTACGAATAAAAGCCAACACCCTATGGTTATCCGGCATAAGAAAAGACACATCACCCCGCGCAAAAGCAGAATATTTTTTACGCATGGCAATCATACCCTTCAGCCACCAGAACAACGACGACTTGTTTCCCTGCGCTGTCTCCACATTCACAGCTTCATAGTGGTATTCAGGATCAATAATCACCGGCAGGAATAAACTCTGTGGATTGGATCGAGAAAAACCGGCATTTCTATCTGCACTCCACTGCATAGGCGTACGAACCCCGTCACGGTCACCGAGGTAATAGTTATCGCCCATAGAAATTTCATCACCGTAGTACAACACCGGAGTTCCGGGCATGGAAAACAACAGCACATTCATTAGCTCAATCTTGCGTCTATCGTTGCCAAGCAAAGGAGCAAGCCTGCGTCTGATCCCTAAATTGATTCGACTCTTAGGATCACGTGCGTACATTCGATACATGTAATCCCGTTCTTCATCCGTCACCATTTCAAGCGTCAGCTCGTCATGATTTCGTAAAAAAATTGCCCACTGTGCATTCTCTGGAATTTCTGGAGTTTGTTCCAAGATATCAATAATCGGGTATCTGTCTTCCATCTCAAGTGCCATAAACATGCGCGGCATTAAAGGGAAATGGAATGACATATGACAAGCATCACCATCACCAAAATATTCAGCAGCATCTTCCGGCCACTGGTTTGCCTCTGCAAGCAACATCCGGTCTTTATATCGTACCTCTAATCGGGCACGCAGCTTTTTCAAAAAGGTAAAAGTCTTTGGTAGATTCTCGCAGTTCGTCCCCTCTTCTTCATACAGATACGGCACAGCATCCAGCCGTACACCATCCACACCAAGTTTGAACCAAAAATCAAACACCTTGAAAACGGCCTTATGCACCTGAGGATTTTCATAATTCAAATCAGGCTGATGATGGTAAAAACGGTGCCAATAGTAGGCATTGGCAAGCGGGTCCCAGCTCCAGTTGGAAGGTTCAAAGTCTTTAAAAATGATGCGGGCATCCTCATACTTTTCCGGCGACTCGTTCCACACATAAAAATCTCTATGTGAAGATCCGGCAGGCGCAAGCCGTGCACGCTTGAACCATTCATGCTGGTCCGAAGTATGGTTCAACACCAGCTCGATAATAATCCGCAAGCCACGCTTATGTGCCTCGCGAATAAGTTTTTTTACGTCCTGAATCGTCCCATAGTCGGGATTAACATTCATATAATCCTGAATGTCATACCCATCATCCCGCAATGGTGACGGAAAGAACGGTAGCAACCATACAGCAGTAACGCCAAGATCCTGCAAATAATCCAACTTTTCAATAACGCCTAGAATGTCCCCTTTACCACTCCCAGTGGAGTCGTAAAAAGATTTAATATGCAATTCATAAATGATTGCATCTTTATACCATGTGGCAGTGTCGGAACCTGAGTCTGTTTTTTTCGGCATACAACTTCCTGAAAGTTAGGTGTCGTGATCACCTAACCATAACAAGGTCTCACGAAGGTTGAAATGCGATTATTTTACCACGGGTTTATTTTGTAGCCGGTTATGCATCCGGCGGCGCTTGCCTGCGGGGCTTTAAGAACCTTCTTGAAAAAAGGTTCTTAAAAATCTCCAAAAACTTTTATAAACGAGAAAGCACGTAGATATATTTTTTGCGCGGCCTAATTTCACTAACTTGAATAACGAAAAGGGCTGTCCTTCATATGAAGGACAGCCCTTTTTTATTTTACTAAAGGTAGTGGAGTATAGCCGTTAAATTACAAAAGCAACGGACTAACCTCGCAAATAAAAGTCTTTGGAAAAGGGTCTGGAAAAAACCTTTCTACAGAGCCCTAGCCGTTCTCGAAGCATGAGAGATTACGGATAAGGACAGTGAAACAAGGTTTTCCCCAGCCGTCGGAGACAAATTAAAAGGCGTCGCAGACGATACTGCTCAGCTCAGCCTAAGGCATTCTTAGAATGCGCCAAGACCTTTAAGAAGTACGATAAACACGAGGATTGGCGTAATCCACTTTACGAGGAAGAACCATACCTTGAGGATACCTTCGTTAGAAAGAGTACCGTTGTTGGTAAGACATTCTTTAGAGCGTTCCCAGCCCCATACCCAACCTACGAACAGGCAGATAAATGCGCCGCCAGCGGGAAGCAAAATATTTGAACTAAGGAAATCGTACATATCAAAGAAGTTTTTGCCGAAGATTGTCACGTCTGAAAGAGTGCTGAATGACAACGTTGCCGGTACACCACAAAGTCCAATACCAACTGCAACGATGATAGTTGCAACTTTACGGGAACAAGACGGGATAGTTTCGATAAGGAATGCTACTGGAACTTCGAACAGGGAACACATAGCACCAATTGTTGCTACGGATGTGAGCACGAAGAACATGGTCATGAAAATCTGTCCACCAGGGAGTGCGCTAAATACTGCTGGCATAGTCATAAAGAGCAGACCCGGGCCAGCGGTTGGAGCAAGACCGTAGTTGAATACAGCAGGGAAAATAGCGATGCCTGCAAGCATTGATACGGTAAGGTCAGCGAGCATAACGCGCATGGTGGTTTTAGGGATATCTGCTTCATCAAGGAAGTAGCTACCGTAAGTCATCATTGTCCCCATACCGAGAGAAAGCTTAAAGAAAGCAAGACCCATGGCATTAAGTACTACTGCGACTGTTACCTTAGAGAAATCTGGAGCAAATAAGAACGCAAGACCTTCGCCTGCCTTTGGCAGCATAAGGGAGCGTACGCAGATGGCGCAGAGCATGAGGAACAGAACAGGCATAAGAATTTTAGTTGTTTTCTCAATACCCTTTGACACACCCGCGATAAGGATAAGTGCAACAAGAGCAAGAACAAACCACTGCCATGCTAAGGAACCGATAGGGTCAGATACCATGGAACCGAATGCAGCTTCACCAACGGCTTTATCAAGCCCGTTAAGCTGACCCGATGCAGCCTTAACTACAAAAGCAAAAACCCAGCCTGCTACATCGGTGTAGAAAGCCATAATACAAAAAGCTGCAAGTACGCCGCCACAGCCCACAAGGAACCAAGGAGAACTAGGCGCAAGCTTGTGCCATGTACCAATTGCGTTTTGGCGAGCCTTACGACCAAGCATAATTTCGCCAATCATTACAGGAAGGCCAACTACAAGAGTGGCAAGCAAATATACGATAAGGAACGCGGCACCGCCGCCTTCACCTGTCATGTACGGAAATTTCCAAATATTACCCAGGCCAACTGCCGAGCCTAAAGTCGCAGTGAGCACACCAAGAGCAGTGGCGAACCCATCACGATTATTCACAGGAGACGTCATTTTCCACCTCAACGAGTTTAACAGTTTTGTTATTTGTCGCCCCCGTTGTAGTGTGCAACGGCGATGCATTCAAGTCTTTTTGGTCACATTTACCATTCCAATTTGTCATACCCTACCGCGATAGTCAGTAAATATGGAAATACTTTCTGTATTTCCAATTAATAACGTAACCAATCAATACCGTTCACCGTTGTGACTCATTTATTGTCTCTATTATAGATACAACATGACTGTTGTAGATACTAAATAGTCGCTGAAAAAAAACATTCTTCCCTTTATTTTTCATCTTTGAACAAAAATGACAAACTAACGTACTTATTTCTGCAGTTTTATAATTTGACAATAGATACAAAAAAAGAGAGCTCTTTCACAGATGTGAAAAAGCTCTCTAATATGACCCCGGATTGACCGTTACCGGTGATACTTTGCAAAATCCTTTAATTAAAGGATATGGCAGCCGCCGCCAGGAGCAACTCAATCCCCTTTGGTGACAACGGCAAGGTGCCTGCATTTGATAGTATTGATTCTGCCTACGTGTCAGCGGCTCACGAATCATCCAGGAAATTCTATTATTTCGCGCGGGCACGAGCCTCGTCGCGTATTTCTTCTTTTGCATTTGGCCAAAGCCATTCAGCCCAGCCCATTGGTGTTTCTCGCGTTGGAGTAACAGTAAGGATACGTTCTTCTTCGTTGTCCTTACCTATAGTTACTACACTCACTTCAATTGGAACGCCAGCTTTTTTTGCTTTAGGAGAGTAAGAAGCCGCCCATGCTGCTGCATCAGCGATTGTTTCTTCTGTCCACGGAGCACCTTCAAACTGACGACCGATGGAGGTAGGCCCCGGATAGTCAACAACCTTAAAAACGATGTCTGTATCCAACTTTATCTCAAGAAGCAGCTCATTGTCTATCTGGTTTCGACCAACAGACATCCAGTGCTTTCCAGACCAATACTGACGTCCTACGTTGGAGAGCTTAAAGTCTGCCACAGAAGGTGTCGGCGAAAATTTAAGTACAGGCCAGTAACGTCTGGCATTCTCACGTTCAGTAAGATTGCAGCCGCCACCAGGTGAAGGAACTTCAGTGAACTCGTAATGTTCAGCAAGTTTTAGCTGCTCTTTACGTCCACGTCCAAAAAGACCTAACAGTTTATCGCGCTGCACCAGTCCAGACTCTTCCATTGGGGTCGGGTCCTGACACAAAGCACACAAAGGACGAAGCAGTACGGATTGCACGTCTGCATCGCGCTTAATAACATTAAGAGTGTCTCTACGCTGCGACATCGGGCGCTGCCCGATAACCTCACCGGAGATAATAAACTTTGCGCCAAAACTTTCCATCAACTCATGTGCTTTTCTGAGCATCAGGATTTTACAGTCAACACATGGGTTCAGAGTTTTACCAAACCCATGTACAGGGCGTTCCACCATCATACGTACGTACTCTTCCGACACATCAACTGCGTCGATTTCCATATCGTATATTTTTTCCCAGTGGGGCACCAAGTCCGGTTTACCAAAAAATGGAGTTACAAAATGTAACCCTTTTACCCTAAGCCCCTGATCCTGTATTACTTTTACAGCGAGCAGAGAATCCAGTCCGCCGGACAGTAATGCCACGGCGTCATATTGCTTCGTTACCTTTTCCATGCACGCCAAATAAGACCCATTACGTATAAAAGCAAGACTAGTTTTACCCTTCAAACCCTATTCGTCTGATTTCATGAATAAAGATTTTCGGACACATATTTTTTTGATACTCTTGATTTGTACAATGTACATAATCAACGTTGCACCTTTTGGAGATTGCCCCTAACTCAGCGATTTGCTATTCACGATGAGCGCTCCCCAAACAACACTTCCCGTACGGAGATAAAAAAATGGCTACTAAATCCGCAATGAGTTCGGATGATATGCGTCGTGAGGCTCTCACCACGGCTATGGGCACTATTCAACGAAAATACGGACAAGGTGCCGTAATGAGACTGGATGACGATGCACATGTCGCAATCCCTATTATCCCATCCGGCTCGATCACAATTGATATGGCACTGGGCATCGGTGGCATTCCGAAAGGTCGTGTTACAGAAATTTTTGGCCCTGAATCTTCCGGCAAAACTACCCTTGCGCTACATGCCATTGCACAATGCCAAAAGCAGGGCGGAACTGCGGCATTTATTGATGCAGAACACGCACTTGACCCAACATATGCTCGCCAACTCGGTGTCAATACCGAAGCGCTGCTTATCTCCCAGCCGGATTACGGCGAGCAGGCTCTTGATATTGCAGACATGCTTGTTCGTTCCGGTGCTGTTGATATTATTGTTATCGACTCCGTTGCTGCGCTTATTCCGCAGGCAGAACTGGAAGGCAACATGGGCGAAACACAGGTAGGTGGCCATGCACGACTTATGTCTCACGCCCTGCGTAAACTTACCGGTACAATCCATAAATCCAATGTGTGCGTAATGTTCATCAACCAGATCCGTATGAAGATTAACACAATGGGCTACGGTAACCCGGAAACTACTACCGGTGGTAACGCACTTAAATTCTACGCTTCTATCCGTATTGATGTACGCCGTATTCAGTCCCTTAAGGATAAAGAAGAAGTGTACGGTAACCGCACACGCGTAAAAATTGTTAAAAACAAAGTTGCACCACCATTCCGTGAAGCTTTATTCGACATTTTGTACGGAACAGGCATATCCCGTACTGGTGAATTGATCGATCTTGGTGTAGAACACGGTATAGTAGATAAAAGTGGTGCCTGGTATGCGTACGGCTCTGAGCGTTTAGGTCAGGGTAAAGAAAATGTTCGAGCTTTCTTGAACGATAACGACGCAATCAGAGATCAAATTGAAAAGAAATTACTTATACATTTGGGCGTAATTGAGGAAGATAATGGAGAAGCAAAGCCGGAAGCGGCTCCTGCTCCTAAAAAATCTTCCAAAAAATAACATCGCTTCTCATATTTGAGAATAAAGTACGCCGCCCTGACCACAGGGCGGCGTTTCTTTTAACAATAAGCCGTTAATGTTTTTCTAAGGGAGACAACGCTGTGATTACCGCAAACGAAATTCGGGAGAAGTTTCTCAAATTCTTCGAGGACAAGGGACATAAAATTGTGTCTTCTTCGGCCCTCATTCCTGCCGACGACCCCACTCTGCTCTTCACCAACGCAGGTATGGTTCAGTTTAAAAAAACATTCCTCGGTCAGGAAAAACGAGCGTATGTACGTGCCACCACTTCCCAGAAGTGTCTGCGCGTAGGCGGCAAACACAACGACCTTGAAAACGTAGGCCGTACTGCACGCCACCACACATTTTTTGAAATGCTCGGCAACTTTAGCTTTGGCGATTACTTCAAAAAAGATGCTATCCGCTTTGCATGGGAATTTCTTACTGTAGAGCTTGGTCTTCCTACAGATAAGCTTTTTATCACCATCTACAGCGATGATGACGAAGCTAAAGAAATCTGGATGACCGAAGCAGGCGTGCCTGAAGAAAAAATTTTCCGTCTCGGCGAAAAGGATAATTTCTGGTCTATGGGTGATACCGGTCCTTGTGGTCCGTGTACAGAAATCCATATCGATCAGGGCGAACACATGACCTGTGGTCCTGACTGTGGCATTGGAAAATGTGATTGCGACCGTTTCCTCGAAATCTGGAACCTCGTATTCATGCAGTTCAATCAGGATGAACAAGGCGTTCGCACTCCACTTCCTAAGCCAAACATCGATACCGGCATGGGTCTTGAGCGCATTGCAGCGGTTTGTCAGGGTGTAAACTCAAACTACGACACCGACCTTTTCCTCGAGTTCATCAACTTTATTGCCGATCTTGCAGGTGTAAACTACAAAAAAGACGGCGACGACGTAGACACTGCTCTTCGCGTTATCGCTGACCATAGCCGTGCTATCGCTTTCATGATCAGCGACGGCATCCTTCCTTCCAACGAAGGCCGCGGATACGTTCTGCGCCGCCTTATCCGTCGTGCATACCGCTTCGGTCGCCTGATGGGTCTTTCCGGCTGCTACATCCACAAGTCTGTTGCTAAAGTTGTTGAAGTTATGGGTCCTCAGTACCCTGAACTTTGCGACAACGCAGATTTTATGGATCGC
>NZ_WYDS01000035.1 GCF_009914765.1 Halodesulfovibrio sp. MK-HDV
TCCCACAGGCGATAAGAGCCACGGCGAAGCCGAAGAGCGCCCATCGGGCGCGAGGTTTGGTCTAAGGCGGTACGCCGCCAGCCAAACTATTTTATGAAGTCAAAAAGTGTCCATGACTGTAGAGCGGAGCTTGGTTGAACCTTTTGTATTCCTCTTCTCTTGATCCACATTCCCATCTTCGGCTCCCGCCTTCCTCTTTGCCTTAATTTTCATTTCTACTTTCTGTACTTGTCTGTCCCCTTTCCACTGCTTTCGTTTTCCTTTGCGTATGCTTTCTATGACTAAGTATGGATACTTGAGTCTAAGCATTCATTTCCTTATCCCTTTGCTTTATTTTCAGCTTTTCTTGTTTGAATAGGCTGTAGGGTTCTGATAATTGCATTTCCGTTTACTAGATTAAGAAGAAGCAGCTTACGTTGAATTGTACAAAAGCCGTCTATCCTAAGATAGACGGCTTTTGTTGTTTTCATCTGGCTAGTAAATTTTGTTATTCTTTCTGCTTTAGATATTCCAGTTGCTTTGACTGATACTTAGTCCCATGCTTTCCCATTCCACGCTCCCGCGGGTGGACGGGAGATGCTAGCGCAGATCTAGCTTTGCATAAGCCATCCGTACTGCTCGTTCCTCGCCAACGGCTGCCGCTACCTTTCCATTCCCTCTGCGCTTAACCTGGTGATCCCGTGCGTCCCCTTTCCGTCGTGATTCTCGGAATATTCACGGTGACTCAAAAGGAGCTCGCTTTGCCTGATTAGGTACGAAAAACAATACCGAGAATAATGACTCCAACCCGAAGGAGAAAATGAGAGGGAGTTCGCCCCATTTATGAAGATCCTTTGTCTGGTTGCTATTCAAGGTGGGTGTGATTGCTTTAAGATGTTACATAGTCATTGTAATGGCCGTCCCGGGCTAGAGGCTGGTCGCTACCTCTCCACTCCCTTCGCTTTAACTTGTGATGCCGTGCGTCCTCTTTCTGAGATCCTTCACGGAATGATCACGGTGGTGCAGCATTTTCTCCAGTGCCGTATTATGCACTAAAAACAATGCCGTGAATAATCTCAGAAATTCAAAGTAAGGGAGAAGGAAAGAGGTGGTATGGTGGCGAGTTCTGATTGGTTTTTGTTTCCGGTCTCTAGTCAATGACAGGATATATGAGAGCTAACGCTACATAAGCCATCCGTAATGCACGTTCCTCGCACGAGCAGCCGCTATCCTTCCATTCCTCAGGCTTTAAAATCTAATGTTCATACACCTTTTCGTAATGATCCTTAGGATACCCACGGTGGCTCTGAATATGTTCACCTTGCCTACTCAGGTACTATAAAGAATACCTCTAACGATGACTTCAAGTCGAAGGGGCTGCTGTGGAGAAGCGTCTTGCTTATGAGGCAGTTATTAGGCGCGCTTTAGGCTCAAGGTGTGGAGGGATGTGCAAGCTCAAGAAGTGTTGCGTCAGTCTTTTATTATAACTGAAAAGATACTCTTATAGTTATGGAGGCAGCATTTATCTCCGTCTTTCAGGATGACATTTAACTAATATAAAAAAAGGCAGACCGAAGTCTGCCTTTTCATTATTTCATAGCGTAGATAATATTTCGTAACTCTTCAAAGGATGCTTTAACCTCTGTTATTCGTAATGTCGCGCTTTGCATTGCAGTGTACGTTTCTTCGGCTATTGTTCCGATGTCGCTTGCAGTTCGAGCTACTTGCTCGGTAGCTGCTGATTGTTGTTCTGCTGCTGTTGCAATACCAGTAACCATTTGACTGGTAGATTCGGTCATTGTGCGGATTCCAGTAAGTGCTTCTTCTGTATCCTTAGCTCTCGCTACGTTGTTTCCTGCTTCAGTATCAACCTTTTTAATAGATGCTGCACAATTTCTTGTTCCGTTTTGAATAGCGGTCACAGCCGAGTCAACCTCGCTGGTTGCAGACATGGTTTTCTCTGCCAGTTTTCGTACTTCGTCTGCAACTACAGAGAAGCCTCTTCCAGCTTCGCCAGCTCGTGCTGCTTCGATTGCAGCATTAAGGGCAAGGAGGTTGGTCTGGTCGGCAATGTCGTTGATGATTTCCATGACGTTACCAATGCCATCGGCATGCTCTGTAAGCTTGTCGATATCATCACTCATAGTTGCAATAAGCTTTTGCAGCGAATGAATTGAATGCATGGATTCTTGCACTATGCCTGCACCGTTATCTGCATTTTCTTTTGTAATTTGCGCTGTGTTGGCCGTTTGGCTTGAATTGGAGGCAATCTCCTGTACAGTTGCACTTAATTCATCGATGGCTGTGATGGTCTCGAGAAGATATTCTTTTTGTTTTTCAGTTCGAGTATTTGACTCTTCAACATTTTCTGTGAGCAGACGTAAGATATCTTCTGTTTTGTCTGAAAGTGCATGAGCATGAGTAGCTGCAGTTTCAATTTCTTTTTTGTTCGCTTCCATTTCTTTCTGACGCGCTTTTAATTCTGATACGTTGTTCCAGAATGTAATGCCGCCGGTTACATTTCCCTCTGCGTCTAACAATGGCACGACGTCTATGACCAACTCATAATTCTTTCCAACTGCGTTAGTGTATGAGAAGTCTTTGTTGATACATGGTGTTTTATCCCTCATTACGTCGATCAGGATTACGTGGTAGCTCGGATCATCAAAAAGGAATTTTGAAATGTTCCAGCCTGCAAAATCTTCAACATTGCCACTTCGACCGGTAATCTCAATCATGTAGTTGTTGCAGCTTTGTAGTTCCATGTTTGCGTTAACAACGGCATACGGATTTTGAATACCGTTCAGGAGGCCCTGCATGAAGCTCATTTTATCCTGAAGTTCGCCAATAATTGTAACATTCATATTGCGTAGCGAGTCTGCAAGGGTGCCTAGCTCTGTTGTGCTTTTGAAGGCAAGTTGAGCATTGAGGTTACCGTTTTCAATCTGCGTTGCGTATTCGCCTATTTCGGCAAGCGGCTTCGTAACGAAAAATCTTGTGAGTAGGTATAATAGCAGACCAAGCGCAATGAGCAGTCCTGCACCTGCGTACTGCATAGCGATTGCGGTCTTATGAGATCCTGCTGTAATTTCACTTTCCGCCTGAGTGGCGCATAAAATCCACTCATGTAGAATATTACCTTTTGAGATTGAAATCGGCTGTACGAGATATTTGTATTTCTCTGCAGTGGCGTCTGTTGAAAAGAAGTTATCCTGTCCGCCCAGAATCTTTTGGATATAGCCGGTGTGATCTCCAAGGTCTTTTTTGAGGATCATGTCGGGATTTTTATGAGCAATAAAGATCCCTCTTGAGTCGATGAAAAAGAGTGAGCCGGTTTTTCCAATTTTTGAGTTATTGATAAACTTGTTCGTAAAGTAGTCCATTTGCGGCGCAAGAATAACACTGCCAACATGCTTGCTGTTGTCATAAACCGGAATTGATATAACAAAAATAGGATTACCACGAAGAATACTCGGGTAGACCTGACTAATGAAATATTCTTTTCCAGATCGGGATGCTTTAATAAATGAAAGCTGTGCGCCACCCTTGCCAATTGTTTTTCCGCCTACTGTGTCAGTAAAGAATGTGCCGTCTTTAATGACACGGCTTTTTCCATTTACTGTGACAGAAAAGCTTTTTCCTTTGGGTAAATGCGCGGCAAGTGGAATGTTTTCATAAAAACCGTATTTATTGTGGTAGGTTTGAAGATATTTTTGTGCTTTATCAACCAGCTCACTGTCTTCCGGATTTTTACATGCTTCTATTACAGTAGGCGACTTAGCCATGATCTGTGCAAGATTTATCTGCGCATTTGTCCAATCTTCTAATACATTGGCTACATGTTCGAGTGTTCGTCTGTTAGAAGTAGTGTTTTGAGCGAGTTCCGTCTCTTGTTGTGATCTTAAAAAGTAAGCACTTACTATAGATATAGACAATAATAAGATACAAAAGACGCACCCGATGTACCGAAATGCTAATGTTTTCCAAAAATTACCTTTCACTACACCCTCCATGAAAGACTTTTATAATACAGTTTTAAATTATGTCCCATGTTCACTAATGTAATTAATATAAGTATATTAGTGTCCTATGTCATATCGGCAGATGGACTGTTTTGTTAAGGGGAATGCAAGTAATACTTCTTAAATTGCTGTAAATACTTCCTTCGTGCGAAAGGTGTAACATTGCTACTATCCTATAACGTTGAGCAATTGTTGTGTTTCAACATATCCTTGGGACTCTTTTAAATCCCTACTAGTATGAGGTGTTGGTAGGTTTAGAACTTTTTTGGTGGATATTTTGTAAAGGGTTCCTTCATGGGTATAGCAACTGACCTTATTACCGTAATGCTTGCTGCGCTGTTGGGCGCTATTATTGCCCGTGCGCTGAAGCAACCATATATTCTCGGTTACATTCTTGGTGGTATGCTCGTTGGCCCATACACTGCCGGTCCGACAGTTTCTGGTGACGGGCAGCACAATATTGAGCTGCTTTCTAATATTGGTGTTGCACTTTTGTTGTTTGCCTTGGGGCTGGACTTCACGTTGAAGAAACTGAAGCCGGTTCGGGTAATTGCTCTTATCGGAACTCCAGCTCAGGTTGCCTTGACCATGGCGGCAGGGTGGGGAATTGCGTACTATGTTCTAGAGTGGACCAGCATTCAGGCTGTGTGGTTTGGCGCGTTTATGGCGTTTTCAAATACTATGATGATATTGAAGACACTTGAGAACCGTGGGCAGATGGGGACGTACATCAGCGCGATAATGGTCGGTATTCTCATCATGCAGGATATCTGTACTATTCCGCTACTCGTTATCCTGCCTACGTTGAGCATGGTGGGCGAAGGACTGCTTCCCGTTGCATGGGCGTTAGGGAAGGGAGCACTTTTTCTTGTAGCGATGTTTGTTTTAGGAACACGGCTTATTCCTTGGGTGCTCTCCATTGTTGCGAGTGCTCAATCGAGAGAGCTATTCATGCTTGCCTGCTCCACGATTGGGCTTGGTGTCGGGTATGCTACCTTTTTGCTTGGGTTGTCCTTTCCTTTCGGTGCGTTTGTCGCAGGTGTGCTTATTAGTGAGTCAGACTATGCGCGTCAGGCTCTGGGGGATATTGCCCCTATGCGCGATCTGTTCTGTATGCTTTTCTTTGCCTCAATAGGCATGCTCATTAATTTTGAATTCATCATCGAGAACATAATTCCAGTATTGGAGCTTACTGTTGCCATTATTCTTGTAAAAGGCTTCATCTTCTGGCTGGTAGCTACAATATTAAGAATACGTCAGCAGAAGGCGTTGATGATTGGTTTTGGGATGTATTCAATTGGTGAGTTGTCTTTTCTGCTGGCGAGTATTGCAGAGGAATCTCAAATCATAACGGATAAACAGTATTCGTTGATACTCGCGGCAGCCATATTAACAATGTTGCTCACTCCGTTGACATTTAAGATTGCTCCGCTGGCGTACAAGCTATGTAAGAAAGCATTCCGTCTCGAAAATATAGAAACAGAATCCTATCAGGCTAGTGGTAGAAAAGATCATGTAATTATTGTGGGATCAGGGCGGGTTGGAGTTGCTATTGCGAGTATTTTAACAGAATTCTTAATTCCGTTTGTGATGATCGAATATAATCTTCCGGCTTTTTTGGCCGCAAAGCAGAAAGGGTATCCCATTATATTTGGCGATGCCGCTGTACAGGAAGTGTATGACACTGCTGATCCAGCAGATGCTCAGCTGACTCTTGTGACAGCTCCGGCTACAACTGGTTGTTTTCCGCTTATTCAGAATATCCGTTCCAGATATTCGAATATGAAGATTATTGCGAGCGTGAACTCGGACGATCAGATTGAGCAGCTAAAGGCGTGCGGTGTCGACGTGATGATTAATCCGATACTTGAAGCGAGTCTGGAGATGACAAGGCTTGCGTTGGAACATTTTGATGTAGAGGACAGGAATATTGGAAGCATGCTTTCAGCGTATCGAATTAAACAATACACTTCAGGGCAGTTGCTTCCGCAAATCGATGAGACGGAGGGAAATAGTTCGTAAATGCGGCTATGAGGCCAGAATATAATCTCTTCCAAGGGTATATCCCTTAGTTTTTAAGAATTCTTCAAGCTGATCGTTCGCATCATGCCCTGCTAGATATGCCACAGCAAAACAATGTTCCTGATCCAGAATTTCCCTGCCTGCCACACGCTTTCCATTTACAATGTTGCCTATCTTATTTGGGTCAACATCAATCCACCCAGTGATGACAACACCGCTTTGCTCAAGCAGGAGCGCACGGTTCCGACTGGTTTTGCTTGCACCGATGACGTAAATCTTTCTGTCTGGTGAAACATTGTTGTGAAGCCAGTCCGCAAGGTAGGGGGATTTCATTTTATAGAAGTTATCTGTTGTGCACTGTTCGCCGGTACGGGAAAGCCTGTCAGGGGGATCGTTCCATACGACTAACGTGGACGGAAGCTTCGCAGCCTTGATTCCAAGGGACATCCAGCGGAGCCACAGTTCGTAATCTTCCGGTAAGTTGCCGGTTTTGTATCCCCCGAAACGTTCTACGAGTTCGGTTCGGTATATGGTGCTGGGGTGTGCAAAAGGCGCTTCTTGAAAACGTCTCAGTCTAAGCTCTTCTGGCTTTAGGAGAGTATTTGTCCAATCCACGTAGCGTGCATATCCTGCCGCAGTTTCTCTGTTACCACCAAATTCTACACGCGTCCCTAAGATGCCTATCTCAGGATGTCCGTGCATGTAGGCAACTTGTTGTGCCAGGCGTTCCGGCATGGAGTAGTCGTCAGCGTCCATGCGTGCGATGAGTCGAGCACGAACTTTGGACAGCCCTGCATTGGCAGCAGCGGCTACGCCGGAGTGTGGCATGGTGAAGCCTCGCACGCGTTCATCCTGCGCAACATATCCTTTGATGATCTCCAGTGTGAAATCTGTGGAGCCATCATCGACGAGGATAAGTTCAAAGTCGCTGAATGTCTGAGCGAGAATGCTGTCTATAGCTGTGGCAAGAGAGTTTGCGCCGTTGAAAACGGGCATAACGACGGATACGGAGGGTGTGTTTGTATTCATAGAATAAAAAAATGCCTGCGATGCATGGCATCGCAGGCATTTTGCTTTATCTAACGATCATAGCGCGCAGCATGTCGCTACAATTTTCAGAGTTGTGACTCATGTCGAAGAGACAATCTACAAACTTCATGAGCTGGTAGACTTCTTTAAAGTCACGATCAAGGTCATACAGTTCCGCCATGACGTTTTGTTTCATGCGGAATACGTTGCGCTGCTGTGCGCGGATGCCTCGGAAATGTTCTTTAGTCTTCTGGCGGTTTACAGTGACAGTACCTTGAACGAGGTCGATGGTTGCTTCAAGAGCGACTTTCAACATTTCAATGGTTTTAGCCACTTCGTACAGGTAATCGAGAAGAAGCTTCTGCATGTCTTCTTCAATTGCCAGACGGTGCATACCAAGCCAGTTTAATGCTTCCTGACCAGAGTCGAGGATGTTGTCCTGACTGCGGGTGTAGTTGATGAACAGAGTCTTATCCACTGGCATAAACAGGCCATGTGGAAGGTGGTTACGGATATTACGTTTAATCTTATCCGCATGGTATTCAGCATCATCCACTTCCTGCTGCAGGGAATAGAATTCTCTGCAAGCGCCACCGGTAATGTAGCATTCCATGGATTCGTGAATAAGCCCCATGCCTTTCTCAATCTGCCCGTAGTGCTCGAGCAGTCCGCTCATCGGAGTGCGGTCGGATAACATTCCAAAGAATGGAACGCGAAATTTCATTGCAGTTTCCTCCTAAGAATCTACCGGTAAAAAACTTTTAAAGAATCGTCCACTTAAGCAACTGGAAAATAACAATACTGCTCAGTGCTGCAATTGGCACTGTGAGTACCCAGTAGAGAACGATTTTAAATAAAATCTGAAAGTTAACGGTACCAAAACCGCGGGCTACACCAACACCTACAATTGAGCCAACAGAAGCATGTGTTGTAGAAACAGGCATGCCGAGGTTGGACGCAATAAGTACAGTAGTTGCTGCGCCAAAATCAACAGCAAAGCCACGTGTGTTGTTAAGCGTGGTAATTTTGGTGCCTACGGTGTCCATAACTTTATAACCCAGAACTGAAATACCAAGAGTGATGCCTAGACCACCTATGATAAGCAGCCAAAGAGGAACCTCTGCAGTGCTGAGCAGTGCATGATCGCGTGCAATCATATAGATAGCAGCTACCGGACCGATAGCATTTGCAACGTCGTTGGCGCCCTGAGAAACTGCAACGTAACAGGAGGTGCCCACCTGCATTTTACGGAACAGTCCTTCAACAGCTTCAGATTCTTCGTCAACTTTTGGAATAAGTTTATGAATAAAACTTCTGGCAATACACCAGAAAAATGCGGTCACAATAGGAGCAAGGTAGGAGGCATCCCACCATGTAAGGTGCATGTTTTTGCCGAATGGTGTCTTAAACAGGAAGGATAAGAACACCAAGGTACACGTAAGTGCAATCCAGAACGGAGCCCACTTGCGCGCTTGCATAAGCATTTGGCTTCGAAACAGGATTCGTTTGCGGATTGATGAAAAGATAAGTCCAGCAATTACAGCACCAAATAATGGTGATATAACCCAGGATAGAACAACAAAACCGAGTGTGCCCCAGTTAACCACTTCCGGCCCGCCGACAACAATACCAAAGCCGAGGATAGATCCGACAATAGAATGGGTGGAAGAAACAGGAAGTGCCGTGAGCGTTGCAACAAGAACCCAGAGTCCAGCAGATAATAATGCTGCAAACATACCGACCATAAGAACCTTAGGGTCAGTAATCATTTCCGGGTTGATAATCCCTTTAGAAATTGTCCTGGTAACCTGAGCACCAAGAAAAACTGCGCCTGCGAAGTTAAGAACACCCGCAATAAGCACAGCTTGTTTGACAGTGATGGCTTTAGCACCAACCGCAGACGCCATTGAGTTAGCAACGTCGTTTGCACCAAGGTTGAACGCCATCATAAAACCGGCTAGTACAGCCAGTACAAGGAAAACAGTATATATATCCATACTTTTGGAGATTCCGAATGTTTTGTTTTCTTTCGCAGCAAACCGATACTTTTGAGTGAGCTGAAAAAGGCAACACTATTGTCAAAATCAATTCCGCACCGTACTGTCGCGATGTAACATAACAGCCATACAATTGCCACAATGTAGCGGATAATAAATACCATGAACAACTATTCCATCCGTAACAGACTCTTAACAGGAATGTTCCTGCTTTTAATGGTCGCGCTCATTCCCCCGTTTTACTATTTTGATTCGTCATTACGAACAGATATCCTTCGCGATGCCAAAGGTAGAGCAGTTACCTATCTAAATACGGTCGCGTGGACGACGCACGGAAATACTTTCACCAGCATACAGGAATTTGATGGCTGGCTAAAGGCACTTTCTCGTCATCTGAATGTACGTGTGACCTACATTGCTGAGGGTAATGTCATTGCTGATACAAATGTTCCGTATGCTGAAATTTCTCAGTTGCCTTCTCACGCCAGTAGACCGGAAGTGCTTACAGCACTGAGCGGTAAAACGGGTGTTGAAGTGCGTTATTCCACTACAATCCGTAAAGATCTAATCTATGCAGCGCAAATAGAAGAAGCTCAGGGCATTATTCCTGCTGGCGTATTGCGTGTTGCTATTCCGGCATCTTCGGCAAGCGAGCGTTTAAACAGGCTTGAAGCGGGGATGATATGGGTATTTATTTTTACCACGTTCGGCACTGTTCTTTTCGGATACCTTGTTACAAGACCATTCCTTATTTCTATCCGACGGCTGGCAAGTACAGCACAATCAATTGGACTTGGTCAGTATCAGCGGAGAATCCGCACGTATCCGGGAACAGAGTTTGAACCTCTAGTCACTGCGATCAACGACATGGCGCAGAATATCGAAATGCATCTGCGGATGGTTGTTGATCAGAAAAACCGTCTGGAAGCTGTGTTTGACGGGATGACGGAAGGCGTTATGGTGCTGGATGAACGCGGCAGGATTCATTCCTGCAATACAGCGTTTATTACTATGTTGCGTTGTATGGATGGTTGTGAAGGCAGAAGTGTTATCGAAGCCACAATGCAGCCGGACTTGCAGCAGGCAGTGGATGATATTCTGGCATCTCCTATTCCTAAAAATGCTAATCTGGTTCTGGAATTACCGGATTCAGTCTATCTTTCTGTGAACCTTGTACCGTTCCGTGATCGTCAGGAAGCCCGAAAAATGGTTCTGGTCTTTCATGATGTGAGTGAGCGTGAGCAATTGGAGCGGGTACGTCGCGACTTTGTGGCGAATGTTTCCCATGAGCTTAAGACGCCGCTTACGAGTATTAAGGGATACGCAGAGACGTTGATTGATGCGCCAGAGGCTCCGCATTCCACAGCGGTGAAGTTTCTCAATACGATTTTACGTAATGCTGACCATATGACCAAAATGGTGAACTCATTACTTGTGCTTGCTCGTTCACAACATAATAAAGATAGCAGTCAGCTAACAGCTGTTGATGGTGGTGGAGTTGTAGAAGAGACTGTGCGCGATATGCTGCCTGCGGCTCAGGAAAAGAATATTACGCTTCAATATCATGTCGAAAAGGATGATATCGACGTTATTGCGGATGCTGACGGGCTGGGTGAGGTGTTGCGTAACCTTATAGATAACGCAATTAAGTATAGTCCTCGAGAATCAACCGTCTCTGTCGGTTTGCATTTACGCGACGGGCTGGCATCTTTTAGCGTACGTGATGAAGGTTCCGGTATTCCAGCAGAGAGTCAGAGTAGAATTTTCGAACGATTCTACAGACTCGAAAATGAAGAATCGCCAGTGGCGAAAGATGGAAGTGCCGGACTTGGACTTGCCATTTGTCGCAGGATCATTCGGTCTTATGGCGGCGACATCTGGGTTGAATCCCCAGTAAACTCCACCGAAGGCACCGGAGCTGCCTTTATCTTTACGTTAAAGAAAGCTTACCGCAGATAACATCCCAATCTAATTAAAAGTACCGCCAACCGCCGTGTTATATAACTCGGCGGTTTTTCTTTGTGCAGCAAGAGGCGTTGCTGAAAATAAATGCGAGGGTAAAAACGCTAAAAGTGTTGCCAGTAGCGGATCAAGTGCATAAAAGGGGGCAGCGCAACCTTTGAGGTATTGCTCTTATTGAATGTGTAAGTACGAATTCTTTTTTGTGGGGGTGCTGCCTTGTGTGCAGGTCGGGTACGAACTCAGATCAAAATTGAGTGTAAGAGTTTGAAATAAATACTACATCTCAATAATCGAAAAAGGTTGTTTTTGCAAAATTGTTCATTTCGTAGTTGCGGGTAAACCCAGTTTCTGCTAGCCAAGGTAGTTGTGGGTTATTGGGGATAGCAAATGATTTCAGAATGTCATTTGCGTGTATTGCTTACCTGTCTTGCTAGAAGGATGAACAAAATGCTTAGAACAACACGTGTGCTTATCGCAGCGCTTGGTATGGTTTTACTGTTCGGCACAGGAGCGTTTGCAGAAAAAACGTACATTAACGGTATTGATGCAAACTACCCTCCTTTTGCTTATGTTGACAAAAATGGTGAGCCTGCTGGCTTTGATGTTGATTCCTTAAACTGGATCGCCAAAAAGCTTGGTTTTAAAGTTGAGCATCGCCCTATGGAATGGTCAACCATCGTACAGAGCGTTCTCTCAAATAAAATTGATATGGTTTACTCCGGTATGACCATTACTCCGGAACGCGCTGCTAAAGTAAATTTCTCAGAGCCTTACTACTCTGTTGCAAACGTCTACGCTGTTAAAAAAGGTTCCGGCCTTACTGTAGACAAGATACAGCACGATAAAGTACGTCTCGGTGTGCAGACTGGCACCCCGCAGGTAGAATGGCTTAAAAAGCATATGGACAAAGAAGGTTGGAACTTTACTATGAAGTTCTATGACTCTGCTCCACTTGCATTTCAGGATGTCATGAACGGTCGTATTCAGGGTGTAGCAATGGATGCTGCGCCTGTTAATGATGCTATCGGTCGTGGTCTGCCGTTGGTTGTAATTGACACTTTCGGTGATCATGAAGATTTCGGTGTTGCTATCAATAAAGATAATGCTGACCTTCGCGATCTCATCAATAAAGGTATCAAACTGCTGAAAGCTGACCCTTACTGGGAAGTTCTCAAAGAAAAGCATCTTAAAGGTGGCAACCACTAATCAGGTTGTTGCTCAGTTTTAAAGATACATTTCGGCTGAGGGCGTGTTCCATTAAAACGCTCTCAGCCTTTTTTATTGCGTGCTGTAAGGCACACCTAAGGAGGAAGGACAAACTGAATTGTTTGTCCGACATTGTATGCTAGAACAGTTAGCAGTAATATTAGACGCGCTGCCATACATTTTGGAAGGCGCGCTCGTGACGTTGGCGATAGTTGGCGGGGCGATGAGCCTCGGACTCGTCATGGGCATTCCTATGGCGGTTGGCTTGGTCTACGGGCCTCGTTTTGTTCGCTTGATTCTGGGATTATATGTGTGGTTTTTCCGTGGGGTGCCGATTCTGACACTCATGTTTCTTTTCTACTTCGGCATTTTCGATTTATTAGGGCTTAACTTATCTGCCCTTGCTGCCACATCGATTGTGTTGGGGATGACAAGTGCCGCCTACCAGTCACAAATTTTCAGAGGCTCTATCGAAGCCTTGCCGCAGGGACAGCTCAAAGCTTCCCGCGCTCTCGGTATGTCGGATATGCAAGGCGTTTGCACCGTCATTCTGCCGCAGGCGCTGCGTTTGTCTATTCCCGGATGGTCCAACGAATTTTCTATTATTCTTAAAGACTCTGCATTGGCCTACGTCGTAGGTGCTATGGATATGTTCACACGCACCCATTTCGTTGCGTCCAGAACCTACGAGCATCTCACGCTGTTTATTACCGCCGGTGTAATTTACTTTATTATTACTATGGTGGGCGTAAAGCTGCTGCTCACTCTTGAAAAGAAAGTCCGCATTCCGGGCTACACCACGTAAGGGATATACACATGCCAAGTAAGAACAATACCCCGATCCTGCAGATGCAAGACATCAGCAAGAATCTTAGCGGGAAAGAAATTTTACGATCTGTTTCTCTCGATATTAATCGAGGGGAGCTTAAGGTGCTTATCGGACCTTCCGGTGCAGGTAAATCTACCTTTTTGCAGTGTATCAACTATCTGCTTATGCCGGAAAAGGGGCAGATTGTCCTTGAAGACAGGATTGTGGACACCAGCAGCAAGAAAGAGCTGTACGGTTACCGCCAGCAGGTAGGCATGATCTTTCAGGACTTCAACCTGTTCGATCACCTTACCGCTTTAGACAACGTTTCCATAGCGTTGCGTAAAGTAAAAGGCATGAGCAAGAAGCAGGCTATGGAGATTGCCAAGAAAGAGCTCGACCGTGTAGGTCTTTCAGACAAAGGTGATTTGTATCCTGCGGAGCTTTCCGGTGGTCAGAAGCAGCGTGTGGCAATTGCCCGTGCGCTTGCAATGGAGCCAAAAGTTCTCTTACTGGATGAACCTACATCCGCGCTTGATCCGGAATTAGTAGGTGAAGTTCTTTCTGTTATCCGGGATCTGGCAAAAGAAGGTCTTACCATGATAATGGCGACCCACCAGATGGATTTTGCACGAGCATTAGCAGATGAAATTGTATTTATGCAGCAGGGCGAGATTATTGAACGTGGTTCTCCGGCATCGCTTCTCAAAGAAGGTTCCGGCACTCGTACTGCTGACTTCTGTAACAAGCTGTCTGAGATGTGCGAGGAGCTTGACTAGTGGATCCGTTTTATACTGAACAATTGCTCCCTGCAGTAAACAGGGGGCTGGTCATGAGTGTTATGCTCATCGTACCATCTGCTATAATGGGCCAGCTACTCGGCATTGGTGTTGGCTGTTGTCGTGTATTCGGCAACAGATTCGTACAACTGCTGATGAACTTCTACACTTCGCTCTTCCGCGGTGTGCCGCTTATGGTACAGCTTTTTATCCTATATTATGGACTGCCAAAAATCGGTATCTACTTAGAGCCGGAACACGCAGCCATTGCAGGCTTTACGTTGTGTAGCGGAGCGTACAACTCAGAATACATACGTGGTGCATTGCTTTCTATCCGTGACGGGCAGCTTAAGGCTGCATCGGCATTAGGTATGAGCAAGTTCCAGACTGTATTGTGGATAGTTGTTCCGCAAGCTTTCCGTAGGGCTTTACCGGGGTGTGGTAACGAAGTTATCTATCTAATTAAGTACTCATCTCTCGCCTACATCATTACATGTATCGAACTGACGGGTGAAGCGCGTGGTATTGCAGCGCACACATTCCGCTTCACAGAAGCATTTATGGTTGTAGGAGCATACTACTTGTTCCTCGTGACTATAGCAGGCTTGTTATTGAAGAAATTCGAACAACGTCTCTATATCCCGGGCTTCGGTGTCCTCAAGGGATAAATCGCACTATATAATGATAGTAGAAAGGGTGAGCCGCTTCGGTTCACCCTTTTTTTTGGTTTTTGGTCTGACGTCAAAGTGGTTGTTTCCGAAAGACGCTTGCCTTCGGCGATTCTTCGAGGAGCAAGGGCGCTGCCTCCACAAGGGACTGGCGTCCGTAATCACTTGTTCCTCGTGAACGGTCACTGGCGCAAGCACCCGCAAGGGGGGCGCCCCCCCTTGACCGCGGGTATGTTTTTAAAGGAATGGCATGAACAGATAGGCAGGGCGTAATTGTAGAGAATCGTTCTGCACCAAGGGGTAAGACGGAAGTGGGGTAACGCTCTCTCAATATGAGTAAAAATTAATACAGAAAATCTAAAAAAGCTGTTGACGGCGGGGGGTAAAAGCCATAGAACCTCTTTCCTCGCTACGGAGAAGCAGTTCTTGAAGCGAGGAAAGTTCATTTCACAATCGGTAGTTACCCAAGTCGTAAAGCTCTTCAAAAAGGTTTTTTAAAAAACTTTTAAAAAGGGTTTGACAGCGGAAAGAGGAAAGCCTAAACACTCCCTCCACGCCGCGAGACAAGGGTACGTCGCACAACGGAAGAAATTAAATTTCAGAAAGTTGTTGACAGCTTAGCGGCCGGGTGGCATAAACGCCAACTCGACACAAGGCTTACTAGCCGAGTGGAGCTTTTATTAAAAAGCTCTTTGACAATTAAATAGCGAATCGGATTGATTTAGAGATCAGCTAGCGTTGTTCGTTGCTTCGGTAACGGACAATTCAATACAGAATTATTAAACTGGAGAGTTTGATTCTGGCTCAG
>NZ_WYDS01000036.1 GCF_009914765.1 Halodesulfovibrio sp. MK-HDV
CCCGGCAGATATGGATGCAGTTCATGCAGTTGCAAAACGACATGACTTGCTAGTTTTTGAAGATGCCTGTCAGGCACATGGTGCAGAGTATAAAGACGGCACATGCGGGTCTCTTTCCGATGCTGCTGCCTTCAGCTTCTATCCGACAAAAAATCTTGGTGGATTTGGAGACGGTGGCTGCTTAACAACAAGCAGTGAAAAAATTGCAAATACAGCACGCCAGCTTCGTAGCTATGGCGCCGCAGTAAAGTATCATCACGACATTGTGGGCTTTAACTCCCGCCTTGATGAAATGCAGGCTGCCTTATTGCAGTTCCTCCTCCCCAATTTACCAGAATGGAATGAAAAGCGTCGAAAATTAGCTGCGCTCTATCTTGACCAATTATCATCTATTGAAGAAATCGCACTACCTGTGGTAGATAAACATTCGGTACCAGTTTGGCATGTTTTTCCGATCATGGTTCCAGCAGAAAAGCGCGATTCTTTTTGCAAATATCTCTCAGAAAAAAATATTGGCTACAATATTCACTATCCAATTGCTATGCATTTGCAGCCTTGTTGCAGCCACTTACAGTATAAAGCAGGAGATTTTCCTGTTGCTGAAAAATTGGCAGATTGCGAAATCAGTCTGCCTCTAGACCCGTACCATACTACCGATGAAATCAATTTTGTTATCAAGGCTATTCTAGATTATTTCGCGTCTGATGCCGTAGAAGACTAGACCGCCACGTAAACCATATGGGGAACTCATGGAAAGTTTAAAATTTAAACGCGTGCTGATTAAACTTAGCGGCGAAGCACTTGCTGGCGACGGCAAGTTTGGTATTGATCCGGAAACAGTTGCAGGCGTCTGCGCTGAGATTGCTGAACTCGCTGATATGGGATTGGAGATTGCTCTCGTTATCGGCGGCGGTAATATTTTCCGTGGTCTTTCCTCCTCTGCAAAAGGTATGGAACGTTCCTCTGCTGATTACATGGGTATGATGGCAACCGTGATGAACGCAGTTGCTGTTCAGGATCACCTTGAAAAACACGGTCACCCGACCCGCGTTCTTTCTGCTATTACTATGCAGGAGGTATGCGAGCCGTACATTCGACGCCGTGCTGAACGCCATTTGGAAAAAGGCCGCATTGTTATTTGTGCAGCCGGTACTGGCAACCCATTTTTCACTACCGATACCGCAGCAGCACTGCGTGGTATGGAATTAAAATGTGAAGCTATCATTAAAGCTACCAAAGTAGATGGCGTTTATGATAAAGATCCTGTAACAAATGAAGATGCAGTTATGTACAAGTCCCTCAGCTTTATTGAGGTGCTTCAGAAAAACTTGCGAGTAATGGATTCTACTGCCATTTCGCTGTGCATGGAAAACAATGTGCCAATTTTGGTTTGTAACTTGTTCAAGGGTGACGTTCGTAAAGTTATTCTTGGCGAAGATGTTGGTACAATCGTACACGGAGGCTAATCATGGATGATATCTTACTTGATGCCGAAGACAGAATGGAAAAAGCGTTAGTTGCACTTGAACGTGAATTTACCCGTTTACGCACCGGTCGCGCACACGCCAGCCTTGTTGATCACATTATTGTTGATTACTACGGCGCACCAACCCCTATTGGACAGCTCGCATCCATTGCTGTTCCAGAAAGTCGCACCCTTACTATTCAGCCTTGGGATAAAGGTGCTTTTCCTCTCGTAGAAAAAGCTATAATTAACTCTGACCTTGGTCTGAACCCAATGAACGACGGTAAACTCATCCGCATCTCTATTCCGATGCTGACTGAAGAACGTCGTCGTGAGCTTGTTAAATTAGCGAAGAAAAGCGTTGAAGATGCAAAAATTGCTATCCGTAACGTTCGTCGCGATGCTAACGAGCAAATGAAAAAGCTTGAAAAAGCAAAAGACATTTCCGAAGATGATTGCCACCGTGGTCAGGATGACGTTCAGAAACTTACTGACGCATTCGTTGCAAAAGCAGACTCTAAAGGTAGCGAAAAAGAAGCAGAAGTCATGGAAATTTAATTTCCGGATTGCTTCGGCTGAATTTCAGTCATAAAAAGGCCGGATATTGCATCCGGCCTTTTTTGTTAGATTGACATAACACGCCGGATTCGCTTTCTTGACGGGAGACAGGCTTTCCCCTTATAACTCAACGTTTCTTTTACTACTCAAACGCATGTTGAGGTGTGTTTTGTCAAATTCACAATTACTGGACTGGGCAGCCCCCGAAGCTCTTCCTGTACATGTTTCATTCATCATGGATGGAAACGGACGCTGGGCAAAGCGTAAGGGTGACGAGCGCACGACAGGACATCGTGCCGGCTCTGACACCGTACAGCGTATTGTGCGAGAATCCCGTAAACTGGGTATCAAACATGTGACCCTGTATACGTTTTCACGCGAAAACTGGTCTCGTCCTAAAAAAGAAGTCAGTTTTCTTTTTGAATTGCTCGTAAGCTTTTTGAAAAAAGAACTTCCTTCCATGATTGAACAAGACATTAAGCTCAACATTTTCGGTGAAATGAGTGATTTGCCGCTTGCTGCGCGCACCGCCTTGCAGCACGCCATAAAAAAAACCGAAAAGAATACCTCTATGACGCTTAATCTTGCCTTAAACTATTCTGGTAGAGATGAGATTATCCGTGCTGCAAAGCAGCTGGCTACTGATGCAATTTCTGCGGACGAAATCACTGAAAAGACATTTGCCGCAAGACTTTACTCTTCCGGCGTTCCTGACCCTGATTTGATGATCCGCACGAGTGGAGAGGTTCGCCTTTCTAATTTCATGCTTTTCCAGCATGCTTACAGCGAAATGTATTTCACCGAAACTTTATGGCCGGATTTCTCTATTGAGGAATTCCACGACGTGCTTAAGGCTTACACCGCACGAGAACGCCGCTTCGGAAAGACTGGAGACCAGCTTAACAATGACTAATTCACACAGACAACGTTGGATGACTGCGCTTGCTGCATTCCCTCTACTTATTGCCGTTCTTGTTATTGGCGACTGGGCACTGCTCGCAGGGCTTCTTGCTGCAAGCGTTGTAGGACAGTACGAATTTTATTCCATGTTCTGGCCTCGCAACGAGAAAATGACACTCAAACTGGTTGGCTGCCTCATGGGCATTGCTATCCTCATTGCGTCATACCTCGACATGCCGAATGTTGTTATCGGCTTTCTTGTGCTTACTTTCTGGATCAGTAACTTTGCCTTTCTCGGTAAATACGGCATCAGCATGCGTGATGATGCAGACTTTACCCAATCGCAAATTATTACTGGCGGTGTTCTTTATCTGCCACTGCTCTTACAGGCAGCATTCAGCTTTCAGCGTGTGGAACTCATCCTTGTACTGTTCGCAGCTTTTGCATCAGATATCGGTGGATTTTACGCAGGTCGTTTTTTCGGTAAAAACAAAATTTGGCCTCGCGTCAGCCCTAAAAAAACTGTTGAAGGTTCCCTTGGTGGAATGCTTGCTTGTTGCGTAATCACACTGGGCATAGGACTAACCTTCGGAACTGCTCCTTGGTATGCTCTTATTATGCTCGGCATTATGCTTAACTGTGCATCACAGCTTGGCGACTTTTTCGAATCTGCACTCAAAAGAACCGTTGGCGTAAAAGATTCCGGTGCAATCTTACCGGGTCACGGCGGCGTGCTTGATCGTATTGATTCAATTCTTCTTGTGCTGCCTACCTACTGGTTTGCACAAAGCATTTATCCATTCTTTTAACTATCAGACAGGAATGACTTATGGGTGATACACATAAGCACCAGTCCCTTGACCTTGAGCATTTAGACGACCATCTCGAGCGGGTTACCTCAATCATTGGTGACTACATCAAGCACATTTCAGATGCGCCTGTAGTTACACAAACTCCAATGGAAGATATTAGAGAATCCTTGTTTGAAGATATGCCTATGGATGGCACGTCACCGGATGATGTTCTAGATCAGGTTGAAAAGTCCTTCAAGTCTGCATGTACCCGAATCGGACATCCCCGATTTCTGGCATGGATCACTACCAGCCCTTCACCTGCGGGTACTCTTGGTGAATTACTCAGCGTCGGATTCAATCAGGCACCGCTGCTCTATAAGGGCAGCCCGCCTGCTACAATTTTAGAAAAAGTTGTGCTCGGCTGGTTTGCTGACCTGTTTGGATATCCTGACACATGGGGTGGAACGCTTGTTTCCGGCGGCACTGTTGCCAACCTTATGGGAATGACTGTCGGACGCCACACGCATGCTCCGGAAGTTGCAGACAAAGGAATGCAGGCTCTCGAAAAGCCCCTTACTGTCTACGTCTCCGATCAGGGGCATATGTCCATCTATCGCTCAGCCATGCTTCTCGGAATCGGACATAACAACGTGCGCAGCGTTCCTACCGATGATAACTGCCGCATGATCCCTGAAGAACTTCGCCGCATGGTTGAAACAGACAGAGTGGCTGGTATGCAGCCGTACTGTGTTATTGCGCAGGCCGGTGCAGTTTCCACAGGGTCGGTTGATCCACTCAATGCCATTGCAGACATCTGCGAAGATATGAATCTATGGCTGCACGTAGACGCCTCCTATGGCGGCGCTGCCATGATTTCAGACAAACTTCGCCCTCTTCTTGACGGCATCGACCGTGCAGATTCCATTGCTGTTGACCCGCACAAGTGGTTTTTTATTCCCCTTGAATGCGGCATCACACTCTTTAAAAATAAGAAACAGCAAAAAGAAACTTTTATAGCGAAGGCCGTGTACCTTGGTCAGGAAACAGACTGGGATTTGAAAAATACCAACTTCCAGCTTTCCAGACAGGGACGAGCTCTCAAGTTATGGTTTGCCTTCAAAACATACGGCGTTAAACGCCTTGCAGAAATTGTGGATCGTAACCATGGACATGCAAAACTTTTCCACAAACTCACAACGGACTCCCCTAACTGGGAAACAGTGTGCGATGTTGAACTCTCCATGGCTTGCGCCCGCTATATTCCTGACAACTGTTGTTCATGGTCAGAAGCGGAACTGGACAACCTTCAAGTTGCCATCTTAAGCGAATTGGAAAAGAGTGGTCTCGGTTTTATGACACCTGCCCGCATTTGCGGCAAAGGCGTTATCCGTCTGTGCGTTGCTAACCATCGCACCACTGACGACGACATTACGCTGCTTTACAACTTTATGACCGAGACAGGCGCAACGCTTGCTGCTCAACACGCCTAGGACACCTAGTGATACACTATATATCATCAATGCCGGATGCGACGTACGCGGCTACATTTCCGCGCTCAATAGTTATAATGGGATCAACAGGTTCCATTGGTACAAACGCGCTCAAAGTTATTGAAGAACAGCCGGAACAATTTACTGTCGTCGGTTTAGCTGGTGCCCGCAACGTTACACTGCTCGCAGAACAAGCTAATCACTTGCGTCCACCATACCTCGCAGTCCTGACTGATGATGCAGCCACTGAACTTCGCACAAAACTTTCTGCCGGATATTCTCCGGAAATCCTTATAGGTGGCGACGGCTATGCAGAAATGGCACGATTGGACGAAGCATCCACCGTTCTGTCTGCACAGGTTGGCGCAGCCGGTTTACGAGCTACCTTTGCAGCAGCAGAGGCAGGCAAAGTAATCGACCTTGCCAACAAAGAATCTCTGGTACTTGCTGGAGATCTTATCCGCGAAGTCTGCCAGCGCACAGGGGCAGTACTGCTACCTGTTGATTCCGAGCACAACGCTATATTTCAAGCTCTTTCAGGGCATGACTCCGCAGAAGTCCGCCGGATCATATTAACAGCCTCCGGTGGCCCTTTTCGTGGAAAACAACGCGACTTCCTGTCTACTGTCACCAGCAAAGAAGCGCTTGCTCATCCAAACTGGTCCATGGGACCCAAGATCAGCATTGATTCCGCAACGCTTATGAATAAAGGCTTAGAAGTCATTGAAGCCTATCATTTATACGGTGTTCCGCTGGACACTATTGAAGTTGTAGTGCACCCTCAATCTATCATTCATTCGCTTGTCGAATACAATGACGGTTCTCAAATTGCCCACATGGGCCCTCCCGACATGCGTATCGCCATAGGCTACTGTATCGGCTGGCCAAAAATCATGAAAACCGGCGTTACGCCGCTTGATTTAATTTCCTGTGGTGACTTGACCTTTGAAAAACCTGATATACTATCTTTTCCGTGTCTTGAACTGGCACGAGAAGCATTACGGGGCGGTAAAGGACTCTGCGTAGTTCTTAACGCTGCAAACGAAATTGCTGTTGATCTTTTCTTAAAAGACGACATCAGCTTCCTGCAAATTCCAGAGCTCATCAAAAAAGCTATGGACGCACACGACATGGTCACCCCAGCTTCTATCGAAGACATCATAGCGCTGGATACTGCGACACGCGAACGCTCCTTAGAATGGGCTCGCACGCTGTAGCCGGCACTACTTAACTTACGGAGTATCTAAGCAGTATGCTAAGCAGTGCAATCGCAATCATTCTTGTTCTTGGTGGACTAATATTTTTCCATGAACTCGGGCACTTTAGTGTGGCCCGTGCATTTGGTGTGGGCATCCGCACCTTCTCTCTTGGATTTGGTCCTGCAATTTACAAGTTCAAGCGTGGTAGAACAGAATACAGACTCTCCGCAGTACCTCTTGGCGGGTACGTCTCCATGGTCGGGGAAAGTCCTGACGATGACATTGACTCTCCTGAAAATAGCGAATTTACAGAAGTAGACAGCTTTGTAAAACGTAAGCCCTGGCAGCGCATGTGCATTGTAGCTGCGGGTCCTATTGCAAACCTGTTACTTGCATTTTTAATCTACTGGGCACTCTTTGTCGCAAACGGACAATTCCAGCTTCTTCCTGAAGTAGGTAGTATTCGCCCAGATAGTCCTGCCGCTGTTGCCGGTATGGAAACAGGCGACTCAGTTTCGTCCATCGGTGGAAACAAAATTCAATACTGGGAAGACATTTCCAACACCATCACTCAGAGCGGCGGCAAAGAAATTGTCATTGTCGTTAATCGCGATGGAAAAGATCTGGAATTAAACGTCACCCCTTCCCTGCTTTCCCGTAAAAATCTTTTTGGTGAAGAAGAAAAATCATACCTGATCGGTATTCAGGCAGCAGGCAAGACTGAGCGAATTCAGCTTGGCTTTATCGGCTCCGCCACTGCTGCGGCTGACCAAACATGGTCTATGACCATGCTTACCGTTGAAGGCTTTGTAAAACTTATTGAGCGCGTGATTCCTGCTGACACAGTCGGCGGACCTATTATGATTGCTCAACTTGTAAGCCAGCAGGCAGAACAGGGCCTTGTGGCCGTTCTTGCTCTTGCAGCACTTATCAGCATTAACTTAGGTGTACTTAACCTGCTTCCAATACCTGTATTGGATGGTGGCCACATCGTAATGCTTGTATATGAAATGATCGTGGGTAAGCCTGTCCCTGCCAAAGTCATGGACTACTCTATCCGCGTCGGTATTTTCTTACTGTTAACTCTCATGGTATGGGCTACATTCAACGATGTCCGCAGACTCTAATATTACGCTTGTTTTTAATAGTGCAGAAGCCCGTTTGCAGATTGTTTGCGGACAACAGGGACAACTGCTTTTTTCAAAAGAACTCTTTTCCCCGCGTCAAGGTATGCAGGTTCTGATACCGGCACTCATGGACGGTCTGGAAAAGATGTCGTTATCTCTTAACAACATAGGTAAAATTGCCTGTGTTCGCGGCCCCGGTTCATTCACCGGCCTGCGTCTTGTGCTTGCAACAGCACTCGGCCTTGCCCGCGCACACGGATTTCCTATGGCTGGCATCGACTACCTTCCTGCACTTGCAATGGATACCTGCGCAACTACAGACAAGGAAGTTTGGGTTGTTACCCACGCCAGACGCGGCCAAATTCACTATCAGGCATTTCAGGGAACATCTTCTGATGGTCTGCCGATTGCACTGATTGAACCGACCGCCGGTACAATTGAAGACCTTGCAGCCATAATTAACGCACGCGATACCGCGACTGTTTTGCTTGGTACAGGTGTTCAAAAAAACCGTGAATTCTTTGAAGCTGAAATTCAAAATGCAACGTTGCTCGGGGAGCGCTTCTCGCACCCCAAGCCAGAAACCTTGCTTGATATTTCTGCAACGCTTGAATACGGCGATGCCCCCGTTGAGCCTCTCTATCTGCGTCCATGCGATGCAGAAGAAAATCTCGATTACATCGTTTCAATGAAAGGTGTTGATCCGGATGAAGCACGCCAAAGGCTTGCACGGCTCACCACGACTTTACCAAAAGCATAGTGCTTTTTCTCTACGAGTTAAAAAGTCATTCGCGACTCTTGGTAACAGCACGTCATTAGTCTTAATTCAATAGAAAGGGTGGAGTTTCACAACTCCACCCTTTCTTTGTTTACTGCCCTCAAAAACCCTTTTTTGCCTTAATAAATACCATTCTCAACTCTCTACAACCTGCCAGTTACATTTCTTTATACGATCTTTACTATGTTCTTCTAAAGGCATCGCCTCAAATGCCGATACACTAAGTAAGCACGAATGGTGACGGGTACATACACCACCTTCAGCTTGGCATTCACTTTGCTTTATCCATAGGGGACAATTGCAAACAGGAAAATTTTGCCGCTTTTACATTACGGATTTTCCGTATAATGTTTGGCAGGTATGTTTGCCTTACTCCCTCTAGTATCAATAATAGTTTGTTAGAAGTTTATGAGGAGCACGCAATGAAAACGGCCGCACAAGCCTATTTTTCTACTCAGGTTTCCACTACCTCGCAGGGACAGTTGCTGATCATGCTGTACGAAGGCTGTATCAAGTTTTTGAATCAGGCCAAAACCAGCATTGAAGAAAAAGACGTGGCAAAAAAAGGCATGCTTATCACCCGTGCAATGGACATTATCAACGAGCTTGATAGTAGCCTTAACGCAGAAGCCGGTGGTGAAATTGCAAAAAACCTTCATGAGCTCTACTACTTCTGCAACACACGCTTGCTTAAAGCTAACCTGCTGATGGACACTGGCTGCATTGATGAAGTTATCAAAATTATCGACGGCGTGCGCGATGCATACGCTCAGATTATTGATACCCCAGAAGCAATTGAAGCTATGAAAAACAACGCCGCTATGCCGAGTACACAGACAACTGCGCACGCTAATTCTGGTGTATTCAGCCAGCAGCCCGTTCAATCTGCTCAGCCTGTTGCACAACCAGCAAAACGCGCCGGTGCTGCCATGTACCAGAAGATGGCAACATCCGCATAGGCGCACACAATTTTCTTTGCTTTTGAAAAGCATAAAAAAAGACCACGTCTTCTGATGTGGTCTTTTTTTATGCTCTAGGAATTTTTTTCCGTATACAGTCAGCTAAAACGCGGCGTTCTCTTCAGAACTATTTTCCAGTTCAATAGCTGCCCACTGCCTTGTCCACCCTTGCACCGGTTTTTTCATAGACCGTGCAATAGCTGTTGTCACAACCCACATGGGATCAGACGGCAGTCTGGTTTCTGCTTTAAATAATAAGAAGTCACGAGTCCTGTCTTTATCCATGTAGGCGAACTGGTTCATAGACCAAATCAACGCACCTGTTCTCGTGTCGTAAATATTAAGCGTAACGCCGAGTCGTGCACCTGTAACACTCCCACCGTCATAAAAATCTGTCAGCTCGCCCGTAATAGCAAACAATGCACCACGCTGACGCGCAAGACGCACTGCGTAGCTTGGAGAATATGACGTTGCAAGTTCACTGAATTCCAGCACCGTAAAAGGAGCATCGCGCAGCCATTCTCGCCAGAAACCTTTTGCCACTGCTGTGCCTGTCTCAAGCGGGTCGCGCAGGCTAACAGTCGGCAGGAACGGGAAAAACACTGCGGTTGGTGCAGCGTCCGGCTTTGTTTGCGGATATACGGCAACTTTAAGTCCACCACCGCGAACCCACTCATCCCATACGAAGGTATCATTCCAGTTCAACTCAGGCGTAAAACCGGAAGGAATAGGTTCTATTGAAGTTTGAACAGCAGGAGTAGAACAACCGCCGATTGTCAGTAAACCAACGCACATCATTACCAGCATACAAAAAGATACTATTTGTTTCATAACAGCCCTTACTCACAATGTCAGAAAAATGGCATTTCATTACCTATACCAAGACTTATGCAAAAAAAATGCCTGATAAAGACTTCAGTGAATCCACTGGGTATCTATCAGGCTTTTTATTCGATTTTTTTAAAACTTTCTTCTACTGAAGAATATCCGTAGCAACGGGCGTTGCTTGCATTGTATTAAGTAAATGTCGTTTTGAATCTACTAAAGACTCATGCAATTCCAATCGACGCTGTACGGAAAGCCTCCGAAATTCAGCCCTGCCCGTCAGTTCTATAAGCTGTCCTGTCTCTGATTGAATGCGTTTTATCCGATCAATGGGCGTAACTTCTTCGTTCGCAAACATTTCAGCCATCTGAGCTAACTCACACAGCTCAGCAGCCAATACTCGAATTGCTTCCGGTGATACCTTTTCTTTGTATCTAATACTGTCTTTAATACTGCTAAGTACTTTAGCAAGCCATGCAAACATGCTCGCAACTCCTTATGCTACATAAATGTAACCCCTGCAGCTATAGCAATGAACACTGAAGCTGCAAACAACAGAAGAACTATACCTACCAGTACAACTGATTTAAATAATGACAAATTATAACCAGTACGAACGCCACTAACATATAACAGTGGTAGGTACATAAGAGAGACAACGGCACCCAGTACAGGAATCAACAGCCAGCAAAACGCGCCGCTACTGTATGAAACTGTTTTTACACCAGTGCTGAATGGGACAGGATCGCCGCCTAACAACCTTGCTCCTACCGTGGTAGCAGCACCGAAGATAAGAGGCAGTAATAGCAAGCTGCTACCGAAAAGCAACATCATCGTCGGAGCGATATCGGACCATACCAATGTTTCAGGAACAAGTCCTTGCTGTGGCAATACAGGTTGTAGCGTAGCCATCACATCCGCCCAGTTGGCAACCAGCATTTGCAGTCCCACAGCTAACGCTACGCACGAAAGCACGCACATAAATAAAGAAAAAAACATTGGAAGCATCACAAGAGGCTTGGCATTAATGCCACGCCAAAAACGAACAGGATGCACAAACATACTACTGAATGTACCTGTTGCGCGTCCAAGAAAATTCAATCGAGAATCTTCCCAGGGAATAATATTGACCTGCGCGCCACATCCGGGAGCAAAGGATTCAGTACATTCCGGCTCATCACCCATTGCAGAAATAGCATCCCAAATGTCGGACTTTTCTTCTGTCTCAGGCACAATATGCGCAGAAGCTGCCTCTACTACACGGGATCCTTTTTCCTGCTCATGACGTCTGACGGCTTCATCTTCTGCATCTGTCGCGTCTATGGAGACAACACCACGTTCACGCAGCGCCTGTGCGGACGCTGAACGCTTCACAAATGTTTTCTGTTTTTCGTTCTCTGCGTCTGCATGTATTTCAACATGTTCCTTCAGAAACAACTTCGACGACGCTTCAGGAGCATTATCAGAAACAGAAAGAGGAGCACCTTC
>NZ_WYDS01000037.1 GCF_009914765.1 Halodesulfovibrio sp. MK-HDV
TTTTTTTTTAAAATAGCAACTGGCCAAGTTGCTAGGTGATAATCAAATCATACTTAGGTTTATATCTAGTTCGATTTGAATTATCATTTGCGGTTATGCCGTATGTTTTAGAAAAAAATGCAAGTTTTCAAGCGTCCCCATCGTCTAGCCTGGCCCAGGACACCTGCCTTTCACGCAGGCGACAGGGGTTCAAATCCCCTTGGGGACGCCAAGCAATTTAAGCTCTTACACGAAAATGTAAGAGCTTTTTTTGTATTCGAATTTTGAGTGGAACGNTTTGATTTGTAAGTGTGTTAAATTTTATTTCAGGCTGCATTAGCTTCCCCTTCTTTCCTACCTGCCGTTTCATCACTTTCATTTTTAGCCTTCGGTGTAATTGTGCTGAGAATGTCCACAGCCAGATTGCTTTTGATTTGTTTTCGACGATACCGATTTGTCTGATGCGTAGATCTGTGGCGAAGCAGTTCTTTTACGTTCAGCAGGCATGCGCCCTTAATGTGGGCGGTGGTAACTGCTAGGGTATGGATGTCATGAACCCCAAAGGGGCGCACCCGCTGCATCGCATAGCCTTTTCAGCCAACGCATATGGTCGCCAGATCCAAGATTGGCATTGTTGAAAACATAGTTGCTTTTTCCCCCAGTACGTAATTTGTACTACTTTAAGTAGGGGGGGCAAGCTCTTCGGCTAAGGGGATAAAGTAGCAGCCCTCAATCCTGTTTCTGCGTTTTTTCGTGCGGAGGCTAAATTCTTCTGCCAAAAACTTGATGTCATCCCATGTCAGGCGCCGCAGTTCGACGCGCCGTGCCCCAGTTGTCAGGAAGGAGAACAGGACAATATTGTGTTCAGAATTGTCGCTTTTCGCTGCCAGTTTTAGCCCGCAAGCATGTCTTCTAACGGCGGCATATAATGTCACCTCTTCTTCGGTAGAAGCCACTGGCAGCCTGTAGAACGGGTTTGCTTTCGGCATTTCCAGAAAGTCTATGCCCCAGTTCCATCCAGTTTTCAGGTTCTTGACTTGCCTATCAACATTCTTTCTTGAATGTTGGGTTGTCAGAATGTGCCATACCTTAAGAACTTCTCTTCTGCGCACTTCGGAAACCAGAATTTCAGGGGCAAGAACCTTTGTTGCAAAGAACCGTTTGAAGGCACGCTGCTTTTCTTTCGCAAGCTTGCTAGTTGTCTGCCGTAAATGTGTTGAATGCAAATTCGATGTATTGCTCCGCCCAGTTACCAAGCTGTAGCTGCGAAGGTTCTTTCTGCCTTGTTTCAACTTTCTGATCCATCAGTTCTAGTCGCTTGCGTTCTTCTGCCTGCTACTTCAGTACAAGTTCATGTCCGACGACTTCATGTCACCAATAGCCCTTGCCTGTGAAAAAGGTCATTTGGAAGGGGCTAAGGGGCTAAGCTGCTATGGTGGTATGGGGCATCCATAGAAGTTGAAATAGTAACACGTATCCCGCCATTGCATGCTGCAATTCGTGGTGGACATGAAGGATTTGTCTGTTGGTTGTTTGGGCATGGAGCAGATGTAACCAGCAGGTATGGCGGGTGCTATTAGGCGGGGACGGAAAATTGAAGAAGTGGATGCTGTGACGCTTGCATCATATTTAAATGATGCGATTGTCTTTTCTTTGTCGCAAATTGAATAATATGTAGTTGGGCGTAACGGTTTGTTAGTATTTGCTATTAATCAATATTCTATAATTATGGGAGGGGGTAGTGAAAAACAAATTTTAGTTGGTGTGCTATACCTATCTTTCAAAATTGAATCTTTGAGATTTTCGAAAATTATATCGAAATGGTGATGAATCCGGCGTGGTAGTTGCGTTCAATAGACAGTTAAATGTACTAATTGAAGAGAATGATTCGACAAAGACTGCAATTATTGATGCAGTTCGGGTGTTTTTAGAGATATATAGCCGAGAGTGGTAGGTGCTTTTTTAGGAAATTGTCAGTGTGCTATAGTGGAAGCTATCAAATTTTCGTTTGTAGCTCGTATGTTCAGTGCATTCCTAATTTTTTCTACAGCTTGTAATGAATAGGAGGCTTCCTATTTAGGAAGCCTCCTATTTTTTTGTAAAGCAGGCATTGAGAAGCAGGATTATGTATGCCTCTCAATACGTCTGTATGTGACTACTACATTGCGTGTTCAGTACGGGCAATCAACTCATCCTGAATGTTTGCTGGTAAATCAGTCCAGTAGGCACTGTAACCTGCAACACGTACCATGAGATCGCGATATTGTTCTGGCGCTTCTTTAGCGGCAACCAATTCTTCACGATTCAGAACGTTAAACTGAATATGTTTGCCTTTGTAATCGCTAAAGTAAGTCTTGATCAGTGCTGCTAAGTTTGCAGTACCTTTGCTGCCTTTAATATTGCTAGGAGAGAATCTCATGTTGAACAGCACACCATACAGGTCATGCTGGTCAATTCCGCCTGCTGACTTGATAACTGCTGATGGACCATTTATGTCAGTTCCTTGTACAGGAGAAACAGCACCATCAGAGAAAGAAGTTCCAGCTCTACGGCCGCATGGAAGTGCACCCGTTTTAGCACCCGTACCACCATGGAAACCGATGGAGTGCGGAGAAACTTCATATGAACCACCATCAGTAGCAGGCTGTGCATGCCAAATTTCTTTAATCCAATTATAAACATCGCTTAAGAGCTGATCTACTTCTGCGACATCATTGCCGAATTTTGGCATAGCCATGCACTTAGCGCGTAAGTCGTCGTAACCTTCCCAGTTCGCACGCATGGCGTCTAATATCACCTGCGGAGTGCAGATCGGATTGTCACCAAATATACCATGCTTGAGTACGTACAGTTCGTTGGCTACGTCCTGCACAGCTACCGGAACGATATACATGCAGCTATCGTTATGTTCTGCACCACCTAAGCTGCACACTCTACCACGACCGATGCAGTCATCAGTGAAGGCTGACATCATCATATCTGGGAATGTTTCACCATGCTGGATTTTAGCAGCACGCCCGCTTCGGGTGCTGATATCAGCCCAATGTTTAATCATCGATTTATAGGCTGCAACAAACTCTTCATAGCTTGTCATTTTGGTGAAGTCACCGGTTTGTGGGCCTAATTGCGAATTCGAAATATAGTCCCACCCATTGTACATGGTAAGCTCAAAGATTCTGCCGTAACTTGTAACCAAAGGCCAGATTGAACTGGTTTTACCAGGTACTGTGTGTAGCGTACAGCCACCCAAAGCATAATTACGTGCTTCCTCTATCGTGTAACCACGGGCAAGAAGGTATTGAATGCTGGATTCGTCATTAAAGAAGGCAGGGAAGCCCATGCCCAATTTCACTGTTTCCAAAGCACGTTTCATGAACTTCGGATCAATTTGGGTATGCCAACGCACTGAGATCGTTGGGTGTGTAGTTCTGACTCGTTCAGCTGCCTCGATAAAAGCGAATGACAGTTCGTTGGTGGCATCTCTTCCGGTTTTAGGGTCTACACCGCAGATGACGCAGTTATGGAAATGGGATTCACTGCTCAGGTTTGGAGTCATAACATCAGGCCAGAACTGACGCTTGCCCATAACCTTAACACGGAAGCACTCAAACAATTGAACAACGTACTCGTCGTCGATTTTGCCTTTAGCAATGTCAGACTTGTATTGCGGGTACATGATCTGATCTATACGACCATAGCCCATTCCAAAGGTACGTGTGTCATAGAAAACCATGAGCAGGCCAAATACGAGAGATTGCAGTGATTCCTGGAATGTTTCTGCAGGGTGTTCCGGAACACGGTCACACACGCGGGCCATTTCTTCCAGTTCAGCTTTACGGATTTGGTCTGTTTCTTTAGCAGCCATTTCAGTAGCGAGATCACGATATCTATGAGCATACTCGATACCGCCTAAAAGCATTTCTTTGAGCCCACGCCAAAATTCATAGCATCGATAATCTTCATAGGTAGTCATTACAAACTTATCAAGCTGCTCATCGATATCAGCAAGTAAGCCACGAACACCTTTTTTTACCAACCGGTCAAGATCAGGGCAGTTCCAAGCTTTTTCAGCGAACATTTCGGAAACAGTGTTTACGATCCAAGAACCAGCTTCACCGATTTTGTCCTCAAATGCTGCTTCCTCTTCTCCTAAGAAAGTGATCCACTTTTCTTTACCACCGGTTTCTCTAAAATATTCACCGATAGCTCTTCCCTGTTCCATTTGTTCTTCATCTTCCCATTTGAAGAACCCTTCTCGGCCTTCCACGCCGTAATTATCAATGTAATCTACTATCCATAATGCAGCCAAGTCAGGGAAAAACTCAGGCCCCATTGGTTTGGCACTGAAATCACCACAAAGTAATTGATGGTCATCTATACGAATTGGCATTTCTTGAAGGATTTTACGGATAGCCATGCCACGTCTGCGGAAGAAGTGGTAACCTTCCGTTTCTTTATAACTTTCCATCAGGAGGCTTGCACGAGACATAGACATAGACTGGGTATAACGCAAAGGGTTCATCACATCCCACATTACGTTACCACGAGATCTGTCCTCATACTCTTTGTATTGCACTTTTTCAGCGTTCTTCATGGCTTCCTACTCCTTACATCGTTTATTATTTTAGTTGGTATAGTTGAGAATCATATTAATCGCGGCAGGGCGTTTCTTCCTGTACGGGCTCCTCTCTATAATTGCTTAATTTAAGCTTTTTTTACCGCAGCAAGAGCTGTTCTTCCTTCTTTGTCGACTGTTGAGACACCGTGTGCATCGACCTCTAAGAAGGATTTAAATAGATGCAACAATCTCGTTTAGTTCATCGAGATACTCATCAGACTGACGCTTGTGTCTTTGAGGTGCATCCGCTCCCATGCGCAAATATTTTTCTTCACCCAGATTGTTATAGGCAAGCAACTCCAGGTGATCGATTGGGGATAATCCCAATTCATTCCGTATAAACCCTGCTGTCGCTTTGACATCTTCATAGCTGTCATTACAGCCTGGGATAAGGGGGGTTCTGAATTGTATTTGCTTATTCGCCTCGACCAGTCTTTTGGCATTTTCAAGAACATGTTTGTTGGATGCTCCTGTAGCCTCTTTATGCTTAGCGTCATCCATGCACTTAAGGTCGTAATAGACGTAGTCTGCGTGCTCTGTAATGTCCTTAACCCTTTCCCAAGGGTATGCCCCAGTTATCTCAACGCATGTGTTTATGCCTTCATTATGAGCAGCTTTCAGAAGTGCTGCAGTAAATTCTGGCTGAACCGCACAATCTCCACCTGAGATGGTTAGGCCACCACCAGAGTTAAGATATAAGTTATAGTCGCTAGTAACTTGTTCCATAACCTCTTCAACGGTCATGGGTTTGCCTTCTATTTTACGTGTATTGGCCACACAAACACCTGGTTTGGTGCAAGCGCCACAACCTGTACAACGTTCTCGATCAATTACTAGTTGACCATCGACAATGCTGTTAGCTCCATTGGGACATTCTTCAATGCATCTACCGCATGAAGTGCATTCGTCAGCTCGAAACATAAGAACGGGCTTCATGCTTTGTGATTCTGGATTCTGACACCACTTACAGTTCAAGGGACATCCTTTTAGAAACACTGTAGTACGTATGCCTGGTCCATCATGAGTAGAGTAGCGTTGAATATTAAAAACTTGTCCAACTAAGTTATTTTGAAGAGTCACGTATAATCACCTTATTAATTTTTAATTGGCTGTAGCCTCAGCGTTCGCAGTCTCCATCGCGGCAGCTTTTTGTTCTGCAGCCTTTGGCAAGCTGGCTGCGAGCATTACTGATACCAAGAATGAACCGAGAGCAAACATGATCGAATAGGTGTAGCTGCCGGTGCTGTCCTTAAGGTAGCCACCGATGAGCGGACCGATGAACGGGCCGACACCCATAACGATTAATGTTGCTAGTCCCCAGATCTTGCCGAGAGTGGCACGACCGTAGATCGCTCCTGTATAGCCGACGACTCCACCAGGAACCACAGCCCAGTAGATGGCGAAGATGATACATGAGATGACGCCAATAAAGATTGCCGATGGGGATTGAAGTAGAAGCAGCGAGCAGGCAATGGCACCGGTTATCGGGCCGAAGATAAGCATTTTTTTACGCCCCTGTGCCTCACAACTGGATTTGGCAACAACTTTGTCGGCGACAATACCCATTAGCGGCATGGAGAAGATACCGACGATACCAATGATGATATAAAGATTGGTTGCCTTGCCAAGGGACAGCCCAAGGTCGGAGGTCCAGTAGCTGATAACCTGAGTCCAGACTAGAAACTCGGCCAGCATGCTGGTCAGAAACATAAAGATGACGCCCCAGATGGGGTAGGTTGAGAAGGCTTCCTTTATGCTCCAAACTTTTTCTGCTTTGCCAGTCTGTTTAGGCATTTCACCGAAGGCTTGATATCCGTAATCTTCAGGATTTCCCTTCGCCAGCAAAGCTGCCACAACTAAGCAACCCAGAGTCAGAATCCCAAGTACCTGCATAGCGGCACGCCAGGCGTCACCTTCAGCTCCGACCAGTGCCTGTTTGACAAAAAGGCTCATGATGACCTGCGACATAGGGGCGCCCATGAAGGCGATGCCGAACATCTTTGCATAGTTTTTGCCGACGTACCATTTGCGGATTGAGATGGTAGATGAAACCCAAAGCATTCCGGTTGCGACCCCTGCAAGGATGCCATAGGAAGCATAATAGGCGTAAAGACTGTGAGTGAGGCTAGTGACGTAAAAACCTGATGCGCCGAGAATTGCGCCGATGAAGTAAACGGGTTTGGTGCCCCACTTATCAAGGATCATGCCGCAGAGAAAGGCGGCAATGGCATAAAACATCATCATGAAGGAATAGCCCAGAGTAATCTCGGCCTGTGACCACCCCATGTCCGCGCTCATCGGAACCTTGAGAATTGAGAAGGTAGCCCGGTAGCCAAACAGGCAAAACATTGCCAGCCAAGAGGCGGCAACAACCGACCAACCGTAACGTGATCTGTTTTTGGCCATTTCTTTCTCCTTGTAAAAGGTTAGTAAGTGTTTATTTTTCAGCTGTGTGTGATTCTTGCATATACACAATGTGTGCCAATGAAGAATATTGAAAAAGAAAAGCTTTAAAATAAGCTGGTTACAGTTCTCTTGTTGTATGGCCAAAAAAAAACACACACATGACAGGTGTAATAATCTGTGACAGGCTGTGGGGTGAGGAGGTCTGTGGGATTGAGCAAGAAAAAAAGTAATGCTAATATCTCGTAATATAAGTATAATAATGAATATAAGCGATCTATTTGGTAAGGAAGGTAGTTTGAAAAATGAAGGATTAAGGGGGGGTTTAATTGCATGTCACACGTGTGACAGCTGTCACGATAGGGAACAGGTTTATTCAACAATTTTGCTGAATTTTTCAGATTGGAGGAATATTCCGATGCTTGAAAATATTTTTGTTGGTGATGTAAAACATATGATAAATTTTCAGCGTAAGATTATCGATTTGTGTGCTGATGCCCTTATGGTTGTGGATAAGAATGGAGACATTATTTATGTAAATAAGAGCTTTAAGGAAGTTCATGAAGTGAGCGAGGAGGAAGTCCTCGGGAAACCAGTCACGAGCATCATAGATAACACTCGCTTAGATGTGGTTGCCAGCAATGGTGTCGCTGAGCATGATTGCCTTCAGGATATTAAAAGCCACTCTTATGTGGTTTCTCGTGTGCCGATCTTTGAAAATGGAAAGTGTGTCGGGGCCGTCGGGATGATTCGTTTTCGTCATATGGAGGAAATTCAGAAGCTCACCGAAAAAGTCAAAGATCTTACGTGTGAAATAGAACAGTTACGTAAGAGCAAGAAGGCGAGCGACGAAACCGAATATACGTTTAACCATATTCCAGGAATCGCTCCCGCAGCTAAGGAAGCCAAAAACAAAGCGATGTTGGCTGCCCCTCGGGAGACGACTGTATTGTTACGTGGAGAGTCTGGGGTTGGTAAGGAGGTTTATTCTCAGAGTATTCACAACTATAGCCCGCGCAGTGAAGGACCCTTTATCCATCTCAATTGCAGTGCTATTCCTGAACACCTAATAGAATCTGAGTTGTTCGGTTACGAAGAAGGGGCTTTTACCGGAGCACGCAAAGGGGGGCATCGAGGGATGTTCGAGCAGGCTGACAAGGGCACTATTTTCCTGGATGAATTTGGAGATATGCCCTTGGCGACTCAGGTTAAATTGCTAAGGGTCATTCAGGAGGGCAAAGTCAGTCGTATTGGAAGTGAAAAAATCACAAAAATTGATGTCAGAATTATCGCCGCCACCAACCAAAATCTGGAGGAGATGATTAAAGAGAAGAGCTTTCGCGAAGATCTATTCTATCGTCTTAACGTGTTCCCCATCGAGCTGCCGGCACTACGTGATGCTGTTGAGGAACTCCCGATATTAGCCAAACGTATGTGGAAGCGAATGGCTCGGAAAAACGGCATGTTCCACATGCACCTTGAAGATAGCGCCTTGGGTGCTTTGCAGCAATACTCATGGCCCGGAAACGTTCGTGAATTACAGAATTTTTTAGAGCGCTGCATGATTATGTCGTGTGAAAACGATATAACTGCAGACTTCGTCGAGAAAGCGCTGCAAAGCGGGGTAGAGGATGATCAAGACCTGCAGGCTGTTAGTTCCAAACAGCTACCTTTGGCAGAACTTATCGAAAAGACGGAGCATAGGGCTATATCTTTTGCTTTGAGCGCCTCGAATGGTAATCGCTCTGAGGCATCGCGCCAACTCGGAATAACGCGCCCATTGCTCTATAAGAAAATGGCGAGATATGGACTTAACTAGCCACTCTCGCTAGACGTAAGAAAAGGTACCAATGGTCATTCAATAATTGCGAATGGCATCTACCGATGCCTGTCTTGATTGCTGCCCGATTAACAGCAACAGAAGACCCTATATGCGTGGAGAAGGAAGTGTGGCAGGTGGCTGTTCACGCAGCGTATTAAACACGACCGGTTTGCATTTTAAAGACTCGCTGAATCGCCCCAAGTCTCAAAGGCACTCTTGAGTTATAAATTCATAACTTCAGATGGATACAATGGACGACAAGCGTTATACGGATGAATTTAAAGTTGAAGCAGTACAACAGATCGCAGAGCATGGTTACTCCGTGCATGATGTGTTGCACGGGATATGCTGAGGTAGCTACAAGTTAGGCAAGTTCTTAATAGCCTGTTTTTTGCTCCTTCACGTACAAGGAAGTAGTGAGTGGCCGTAAAGAACATATTTGCATGTCCTGCAATATCTGGCCACAGTACCTTATTAACACCTCTGGTCAGTAGCTCTGTCATAGCTAGATGGCGAATGTCATATGGTGTTATGTGACAAGGGGGGGGACTGCTCGTTTTACCGACCCTTTTCATACTTTTCAAAGGTCTTTCAATTCAATAATAAAACCCCATCTGCTGATTTGCTGACGGGATTTTAGCTTTTTCATGAAAAGCATTTGTGCAGGGCACGAATTTTTTTTTATAGGTTATGCTTACGTAGACCAGACCCCCTTTTTCTTCCAATTAACACGTTCCCGTGTGAGGCTTGTAAGTTCTGAGGGACCGACATGAATGATAAGACTTAACGCCTCAATGTAACAGGGCTGTGGATGGTCTGACTAAAACGTAAGTTATCAAGGCACAGCAGGTATGTGCATTTGAGTAATCAGCATTTTTTCAATTGCTGTGACGATATGAGCCTCTCATTGAGAGGTGTAAGTAAGGTGTAAGTAAGGTGTAAACTTCTCTGATTTTCATGTTGCTAATGTCAAACGTGTTTATTCAGAAGCCTTGCAAATAAAGGAATAAGCAACTTTTATTAGATATTGCACCTGCCTTTCACGCAGGCGACAGGGGTTCAAATCCCCTTGGGGATGCCAAGCAATTCAAGCTCTTACACGAAAGTGTAAGAGCTTTTTTTGTGTCCAAATTTTGAGTGGGGGCGTCTATTTTTACCATAGGGAAGAGTGCGTCGTTTTTTTGGCTCTCTTTTTGATATTGCACCTGCCTTTCACGCAGGCGACAGGGGTTCAAATCCCCTTGGGGATGCCAAGCAATTCAAGCTCTTACACGAAAGTGTAAGAGCTTTTTTTGTGTCCAAA
>NZ_WYDS01000038.1 GCF_009914765.1 Halodesulfovibrio sp. MK-HDV
TATCGACCGTATTGAAGATTTACGTGACATATTTGACGTAACTGGCTCGCCTATCATTCTTATTGGTGAATTAGAATTACGCGGACTTCTTGGTACCCGCCGTCGTATTTGGAGTCGTGTTAAGCAAGTTGTTGAGTTCGGGGCTGTGTCAGAGGAAGACGTGGCAATTCTTGGAGATGAAGCCGCAGGGCTGGATATTACACCCGATGCCTGCGCGCAGATTGTTCGTCAGGCTGACGGAGATTTTCGCCTTGTGTGGAGCTTTATCGGGCAACTTGAACAAGCAGCAAAGGCGCATGAAGAACAAGAAATAAGCACGGCTCTTGTGGCTAAGGTTGCTAAGCAAGTGGCAAGCTGGAGGAAGTAATGCGCGAATACAAAATGCCTTTAATGCGAGAGGCCGTAAGTAATTTGGGAAAAGATAACAGAGTGTTTTCAAACCAAATGCTCTATGCGGTACTAAATGTAGAGACTGATGAGGAAAGAGGCAAGGTTCGTTCAAGAGCAGCGGTGATGGTCAAGTCTGGTGAACTAGTGCGGGTTGGGCGGGGGGAATATCGATATAACGAGGACTCTACAACCGCAAGGGGCAAGGAATCTGTCACTCGGATGTGGCGTGGGATAAAAACAGCGACTCCCGGCTTTAGTCTTCAGGAATTAGCAAGGGTATCTGGCTCCGGTTATTACCATGCAATGTGGTACGTAAAAGAGTTGGAAGAGCAGGGCTATCTGCGCCGTGTAGGGAAAAAGAGGAAGGCTGTGCTGTACGCCGCTACAGGAAAAATGCGCAAACAGCAGCGTGCGTATATCCCGTCTCAAAACATGAAAGATCCTTTTGCTGTTGAAAAAGCCTCGTTACATGAACTTGTCGGTATTTTCTTGCAGCAGGATTTGCATCAACCAAGAGTGAAGCAGCAGGTAGTAGAGCTGGCTAAGATTATCTTGGAGCGCTTTGAAGTGCAGGCTGAGGATGCCTGATGATTTAGAATTGTATGCTCTAAAATGTCCTGATCTACAAACAATTGCAGTGAACAATAAGTACCTGCTGTGGGTAAAGATCGGCGGACAGTTTCAATTAAAAGACGTGATGGTGAAGGCTATACGCCAGACAAGCCGTAATGCGTTTCAAGTAGATGTGTTCGGCTGTGGCTTCAGGAAAACTATAAGCGCTAAGAAATTGCGGGAGCGAGTGCGAAATGAGTAACGAAGCACGGATGAGTTATCCCTCTGAAAAGCTATATGGCTTGTTGGCAGAGCTAGCGGAGAAGATTGAAGCATTGCCTAAGAATCTACAACCCTCAGTATATAGTGTGGCAATGAAGCTGCTTGATGAGGTGACAGCACAGGCGGAATTTGAACGAACTGCACCCGCAACAACTGCAAAACAGTAGGAGGCGGCATGAAACATGTACAAAGCAACACAATGCCATACGGTCCAATTTCTGGTGCTCTGCATAGCTATTTGATTGAACTTGCAGCTCAGATGCAAGCGTTGCCCAGTGAGGACTTTGAGGCCGCGAACCGCGCATTTAAAGGGGCATTGGCAGAAGTAGAACGTGTGGCAGAACTTGAAAAATACGCAACAGTAACAAGCTAGGGAGATAGAATGGACGGATACATGGAGAATGCACAAGGGCATTTCGTACCAGTGGATCAGGTCAAACCAGTCGATTTGGCGCGTCATGAGCTGGTTATGGAAAAGGTCGACAAGGCCAAGGCCATGCAGGAGGAACTCGCGGCACTGAAAGGCGAAATCATGAATGACGTGGAAGCCTTTGTTTCCCTTTCTGCTGAACAGTACGGCGTGAAGATTGGTGGTCAAAAGGGCAATGTGTCTCTTGTTTCCTACGACGGACAATATCAGATTAAACGACAGATCAGCGAGCACCTAGATTTCGATGAACGCCTTCAAGCTGCAAAGTCTCTCATTGATGAATGCCTGAAGGATTGGACAGAGGGCAGCCCCGGAGAACTGCGTGCAGTCGTGAACGATGCGTTCCAAGTGGATAAGGAAGGCAAGATCAATGTAGGGCGTATTCTTGGTTTACGCCGCCTTCAGATTATGGACGAACGCTGGAAGCGTGCAATGGAAGCTATTTCAGATTCTATCCGCGTAACAGGCACAAAGGCATATTTCCGAATTTACGAGCGTGATGCAACCGGAAAAATGGCGGCTATTCCGCTGGATATCGCAGCGTTGTAACAGTGCGAAACTGTCCGAAGCAACCAGCGGACAGTCGTCGAAGCGTGGCGGCTTCAACCTGATGAGCAGCCAGAGAGAATTGATATGAGTAGAAATGCAGAACTAGCCAAAATCCATATGGGAAAGAAACAGCTTGGCCTTGATGATGAAACATACCGCGTCATGCTGAACGACATGTTTGGTGTAACCAGTGCCGCAAAGCTTAACTTTAAGCAGCGGTATAGGCTGATGCGTCACATGGAAGAACGTGGGGCAGTGTTCGCCAGCAAGAGCAAGCCAACTGCCAAGCCCACAGAAGATTTCTATGTCATTCCCGATAATGCACCGCATGTGCAGCAGAAGCGCTACATACTTGCGTTATGGAAGAAGCTTGGCTGGAAGATGAGCGGAATAGATACTCGTATGAAAAAGCAGTTCGGTGTTGAAAGTTTCATCTGGCTTAAAGATCAGGCCGCATTGCAAACGATTACTAAGGATTTAGTGAACCGTTGCCAAGCTCGCGGAATTGACACCGACTAGATGCAGATCAGCCCCGAACATGCAGAGCTTGCAGCGCAAATACAAGAACGGTTCGGCACCATCCATAACTTTTGCAAGCTGCATGAATTCCAGCTGAACCGTTCCACCGTCTACATGGTGCTGCGCGGCGTTTACGCTGGAAACTCAGCGCGGCAAGTTGAGCGTATAGAAAACGCATTGAATGAGCGTAGGCCAGAAGAGCAAATTTTTACAGCAATTAAGCAAGTCGCGTGTAGCCGCTGCTCTGTTACATCAATGCATTGCAAGAGATGCGATAAGCTTTTTACGGCACAGGCTAAGGCCGTGTTGGAGGTGGTATGAATAGCAAGCTGTGCCGCATAATGGCGCAAATGATGATTGAAGGATTTCGCCCATTCAGAGGGGAGATAGCAGAGGATGTCTATTCAAAGCTTGGCTGCAAAGACGCCTCTAGTGCCTATTGGCTGCATCGCTGGCCTATCTTGCATTGCCTTGGTTGTAATAAACGTTGTACCCCAAAGAATACAGAAGGCTTTCAAGTTCCCATGCAGTTCCCAGCATCGCAGACACAAAGCAAGTTTTCCATGCTTCCAGAAGAAATGCTACAAGCCAAAAAATTTCTTAGAGTAGATGAAGCCGCCTATTGCCTGAACATCTCAGAGCGAACAGTTCGCAAGCTCGTAGATGAAGGTGTTCTTGTTCGGCATATGCGGTTGCCTATTCGGATAACGGTGGAGAGTGTGCGAGAGGAGATGGGGAGGGTGGATTGGTAGAGATGGTAAGTTTCTGTAAATATTTTTTTCTATAACATTCTTTTATAATAAGATGTTGAGTGTGTTTGCTGATCGTATTAGAAGAGGTGATATTTGTAAAAGGAGGCAAGGATGCTAAAACTTTTATTGAAACTCTTCAGAAAGAATGCAGCGTGCAAACCAAGCTTAAAGTGCAATGTAGGACGATCTGCGAATTCTCATAATAGCTTTAAAGAAGCCGTATACTCAGCTGATTTAGGGAAAATGGTCCCTGTGATGATGGTGGAAGATGTTGATCCTATAGATAGGCATTTTTTGTTACAAAACATTTGTCAGATTACTTATAAAGAACGTGAAAATAGTGAACAACGTTCGTTGTTTTATAAGGCTGCTCAGTTGCATCAAGCAATATTTCCAATAATTGTTAAAGCGTTCAAGACTGGGGTTGGAAATAGCGTACCCCCAAGTATCCCTGTTTTTAGGTTGCATGCTACGGTGTTAGTGGAAGATCAAAAGTATCATGACGCAATTGGGGTTTGTAATTTTGCTTTGAAGTATAACGTTCATGATGGAACAAAAAGTGGGTTTGAGGGGCGCATAAAACGTATTAAGAAAAAAATGTAGATATAATTTTTTAGGTAATAGCAAGGGGCATTTTTTCGGCATATGAAGTCTTGGCGTTGTCTACATGTGACCATACTTATACAATTTTTATTGGAACTGTGGATAGTAGCAGGGAAGAGGTAATGTTGTGGTGAGAAGTAAAGAGCTCTATTATTCCTTTGTAGATAAAATGAAAACTGCAGTAGTAGATGACTTAATAATTCCACGAGATGGGATAAGTAATTTTGCAATCAGTGGGTATCTTAGTAGCCTCATAGAATTATCAGAGGCCATCGTTCTTTTATCAAAGAATGAGATGCTTGGTACAGCGCAGGCCTTAACAAGAAGGTTGACAGAAGTATGCGTTCATTTGGTTGTTGTTCTTAAAGAAGGGGACAGCTATCTTGAAAGATTACAAATTAACGCCTGTGAAGAGGATAGAGGAAAAAGGCAATTTGTCTTAGATCACATGGAAAACACTGAGGAAGACGAAAAGATACTTCGGACGATTATTCGTGAACAGAAAAAAGAAATCAGAAGATTACACGATAAACACGGGTTAGCTATCAAAGGACGGAAAAAGAATTGGGCTCCTAAAAAAATCCCTATAAGGGAGTCTTTCAACCGCGCTGATTTTTTTCATAATTATATTGCATACAAAATTTTATGTGACCGCTCTCACTCTAATTTATTTTCGACATTTAGTGATCATCTTTCTCAAGGGCTTGACGGTTATGCTGAGTGGCAGAAGCCACTACCCCAAAATGAGCAGCGAATTACTTTGGCCGCTGCTTCTGAGTTTTCTATGGAAGCCATTGGGGCTGCTTTTACTTATTATGACATTACCTCTGAGAAATGTGATGACCTGTTAGCGAGTTATAATGAACTCAAAGAGTATCTTGTTCACCTAACTTGAGAATTTTTTTCCAAAAGAAGCAGCCCCTTATTTTTAATATGGGGCTGCTTTTTATTTAGTTTGCTTCATCATAATGCTGCCAATCAGGCTCAACATCTCCAAAGTTAATGTAAGACGGAGTTTCAATAATTTCAATATCTCCCACTTCATAATTGTCATCGTAGCCAGCAGACCAATCTCCGTCGATGTGAACTAGAATGTTTGTAACATAGGTTCGTTGTGATTCTGCACTTAACTTACCAATTGGGATGTTGTCTTTATCTATTGAATCATAAGCGTAAAAATAAAATGATGTGTATGCATTAAAAGTAATTTCCGCCGACAGCTGGAGGATTATTTCTTCTTCTTGAACAAGGATTGGATTGAGTTCAATGCCGTTATCGCCGTTGTGGGCAAGTTTATGACTTACGTACTCAAGGTAGCTTTCATCATCTTCATAGTAATAGGAAGATGATGCATCAATTTCTGGAAAGGTGTTAGCTATAATGTCTTCAAGGGGCCCAGCTATACTGTCTAAGATTGGGTTACTATCTCCAGATTCTACACTGGTATTAATTGCAGTTATAATTTCTTGAGTGATGATATGTGCTGGTATTAATTTTTTAAATGATTCTGGTAGGCTGGTAGCAAGAGATATGTTTTCAGAATTTTCACAATAGGCTTTCCAGCCTTTATCGTTGCTGACTGCTAGTATTTGAATTTCTTCTCTTTTTGCCCATTCTTCAAGGCTAATTAAAGCAATTGCATCAGGAAATTCGTTTTTCTTATCTTGCTTTTCTTCAAAGGGTGATTCTGTTTTAAAATATGATTGAATAAGTTTAGTCGAATCAAGATAATCAGCTGAATTAAGTAATGTTGCTCCTATTCGTTTATAAAAGTTAGTAAGACGCTTTTCTGCAGTTTTTTTGGCATCAATTGTTAATTCCAGATAATCGTGACAGAACTGAATTCTGCGTTCTGGGATACCAAGGTGCTTTGGTGCAGACTTTAATGCTGAGGAAATATTTTTTTGTGTCTTTAATATTTCTGAAGAAATGTGGCGTGTGGCTTCTTGGTGGACTATATCGCTTTGTACAATTTTGAGCGAACTACCTTTAAACTGTTCAAGTTGGTGGAGTAACCCAGAAGAGAACTTGTACCCGCTTTCTCTAAGAATATTTGTGTCAATTGTAAGCACATCATAGTCGGTGTTGATTTGAAGCATGAGGCACCTTTGGGAATTGAGTATGAAGTAAGTAATTGTTCTTTATTAAAGTTGTATAATAAAGAATGGTTGGAGATGTAGGTAAAAAAAATAAAAGTGCTGAGTCAACATAATTCTAAGAAAAAGGTTTTGTCCTCTTGCCGATCAAAGGATATTTTTGTGGAGTATTTTAAGCATGTTTATGAAGAGTCAATCGCAAGTTCTTCCTTGTGGTTACCTTTTTACAGATGTATCGAAAATCCGTTAGATATAATTGTGTTTTGAACGTCTACAAAGAAGGTTGGAATGAGTAACTTGCTAGCACTATTTGTTATCTGTTCAGTTATTGCTTTTGGAGGTGTCGTGTTTGCGCCTAGAATTTTTACCAATTGGGGACAAAAATATCGGAAAGAGAGTGGCATATGTTTTGGGCTAGTTTTCGCCTTGCTTGTTGTGTCGAGTGCTCAGGCAAAACAGCCTAATTTTACAGTACAAAAGGCACAACTGCCAACATACAAAATTGTTAAGGAAGAAACATTAAGTGTAGTTAAACGTGAAGTAGATGTCTTGCTTGAAGGTCGTGTTTCAAAAGAAGTGCTTGCAGCTTTAGCAAGGAAGATAAGATCATCGACAGACGTCTACGAAAGAACCTTTATTGGCTACAGAATTAAAGGTGAAAATTCAGCTGTATACTGGGCAACTACTCACTATAACCCTGATCTTAAAATAGTTATTAACGGTGGCACAAAAGAAGAAGTACAGAAAATGCAAGCCACCTCTTTAAATGAAGAAGGGACAATTGTTGGCCACTGGGTGGTAACCAATGGGTATAACTGTAAGATGACTGTTTACATTTTAAGTGGGAAATATTTTATTAAGACGGTTTTTGCTGACGGTTCGAGCCAGAAAGATGAATATAAACTTACAAAAGAAAACAGCAAGTTACGTTTAGAGAAGCCAAACGAGTTTGGTGAATATTTCCTTATTGATTTAAATGGAAATTTAGAGTTTTGGGATAAAGACGGAAAATTTTATACCGCGACCAAGCTGTAATATCAGAATTTTTATGCTCATTTTCTTATTTTCCGGCATGTTTCATAAAACGTATCACGCTGCATATCAACATTTCTTAACGCAATGTTGATTGCAGCGTTTTTACTGTAAGTGCCCATTGACCAGTATACGTCTTTTTCGATATCAAATCGCAAATAAATTCATATTCAAAAGAGGTTAAGTATGCCGGGAAAGAAAGTTGTTAAGAAGGAACAAGCGGAAGTGGTTGTTCCTGAGAAAACAGAAGAATGTTTTGCTATTATGCCTATCGGTGATCAACCCGATACCTCAGCGGAACATTTTATGCGTGTTTACGAAGACATAATTAAGCCTGCTTGTAGTATGGCTGGATTTAAAGCGACACGTGCTGATGAAGAAGACGGTACCAATTTAATACAACAGCAAATATTAAGGAGTATCATCGATGCTCCTATATGTGTATGTGACCTAAGTTGCTTAAATCCCAATGTAATGTTTGAACTCGGTATTCGACAGGCATTTGATCTTCCCGTTGTTTTGATTAAAGATCATATTACGCAAAATGTTTTTGATATTCAAGGTCTTAGGTATCATGAATACAATAAGTCTTTACGATATTATGATGTTATTAATTTTCAACAGAAATTGTCTAGTGCGATTATTACAACAATTGAAGAATCCAAAGAGAATATTGCAAACTCAATAATTAGATTGGTTGATATACCTCCTGCGAAATTGGGGGAGGAAAAAGATGTAGATACAAATTCTTTACTGCGCTTAGTGTTGGCAGAAGTTAATGATGTAAAATCTCGATTTGTTAGATATGATAATAAATTTGCAAAAAGAGAATACTCAGCGCGGGGGGCTATTCTGGGGTTCGAGAAGCAAATGAAAGAGGATTATAGTAGGGCTCGGCAATTGCTTTCTGATGCACGTAGGTTGTCGGAAGCAGGTAACACAAAAAATTCCGCTTCCTGTCTATTGGAACTAGATAGAATTTGTGAACTGTATAATTCGAATCAAAATTTTATTAGCATAAAAGAAAGAGCTGCAAAGATAGATTACGTGGAGTTTTAAACTGATTGCCTAATTTGTTTTCTTTTCCCGACATCCCACATAAAACGCACTACGCTGCATACCAATACTTCAATAAAGGAAGTTTGGTATGCAGCGTTTTTTATCAATAATCTGAAAAGCAATTCTGGTATGTGTATCTCCCCCTTGTAATTACCTTTTTGTAGGTGTATCGAAAATGCGTTAGTTGTAATTGGATTTTTCGAATATCTACAGCGAGGATTAGAATGAGTAACTTGTGTGTGCTGCTTTCCCTGTGTTCAATGGTTGCTTTTTTTGGGGCTCTGATTGTGCCGAAATTTTTTGTTCGGTGGGGAAAGAGATCGCGGTTAGGTGGCGTTGCTTACCTAGGGCTGGCTTTTGTATTACTTTTGGTGGCTGCAGCGATGACAGAACAAGTTGCTCCAACAGCTCAACTTTCTTCCGCAGAGAACGCTGTTTCTACAGTGCAAAATGTGCCCTTGCCTAATTATCGAATTGTAGACGAAGAAATGCTTGGTACCGCTAAACGGCAGGTAGATGTACTGCTTGATGAACGTATTTCTGAAGAAGAGTTGAGAGCGATAGCCAAGAAGATAAAAGCATCAGCTGGAACTTTCGATAGAACCTTTATTGGTTATGTCATTAAAGGTGAGAAGTCTTCTCCGTATTGGGCAACAACGCATTACAATCCTGACTTGAAAGTGGTTGTTTTAGGCGGAACAAAGAAAGAGATTCAGCGCCTGAAAGCAACTTCGTTGAATGAAGAAGGCGAAATTATTGGTAGTTGGTTAGCGACTAATGGATATGCTTGTACGATGACCGCTTACATGTTCAACGGAAAAGCTTTTATTAAACTAGTTTATGCCGATGGTTCTAATGGAAAATATGAATATAAGCTTACTAAAGAGAATGGTAAGTTGCGTTTCGAAAAGCCAAACGATTTTGGTGAATACTATTTGACTGATTCAAATGGTGATTTAGAATTTTGGGATAAAGATGGAAAATTTTACACCGCAAGAAAGTCGCAATAAACGCCGATTTTTTTCTTTGCCCCCTTTACCCTAGCTTACCGACATCCCACATAAAACGCAGTACGCTGCATATCAATACTTCAATAAAGGAAGGTTGGTATGCAGCGTTTTTTATTATCTCCTAACTTCTATTTAGACGAATTTTGTCGCAGCCAGACGGCGAAGCGGTTAGGGCGTCCAATTGTTGTAGAGCAGGACTCAGAGATCATTCAGAATCTGAAGCAGCTGTGCGCTACGGTATTACAGCCTTTACGTGACGAACTTGGTGTTAGCATCACCATTACGAGTGGTTATCGCCCTAAGTGGCTGAATGATCATATCGGCGGTAGCCAGACGAGCCATCATTTATTTGGGCTGGCTGCTGATCTCGTTGTGCCGGGCATTCCCCCTTTGCAGGTAGCTCAAACCATTGAGCGGCTGAATCTGCCATTCCAACAAGTCATCAATGAATATGGTTCGTGGACGCACGTAGCAGTCCCTCCGATCGGAGAGGAGCCGCAACGGCAAGCGCTTACGTTCTCGCATAATGGCGAGCGGCGTTGCGTAAAGGCCGGATTGCATGACGTGGTGCAGGCGTAACGTATGGCGATACTATCTATAATCTCCGGTCTGTGTGCCTTTGCCCCGACTATTGCCAAATGGATTGGTGGCGACAGCGCGGAAAAAGTCACAACGCAGGTTGTGGGCATGGCAAAGGCAATTACAGGAACGGATTCCGACGATGCGGCGCTTGCCGCCTTGCAGCAGAATCCAGAGCTTGCCCTCCAGTTTCAACAGGCATGGCAGAGCTACGAGCTCGGCTTGGAAAAAGAGCTTACCAAGCGTCATGAGG
>NZ_WYDS01000039.1 GCF_009914765.1 Halodesulfovibrio sp. MK-HDV
CGGTATCGTTGTAGCAATCGCAATGGAATTTAATATTCCCATTACCTACATCGGTCTTGGCGAAAAAATGGAAGATCTCAGGCCGTTCAATGGTGCCGATTTCGCAACCGCGTTACTCGGTCTTGAGGATGCGCCTGAAGCGTAGCTTGTCTGCGGTGCTTTTGTCTCCGACGGGTAGGCGGGCTCTGCCCCCTACCACCCCCGCAAGGGGGGATTCCCCCCTTAACCCCGATTAAGGGAATGTTTGTTACGGTGGGATATAAAGTTAGTTGCGTGCAAGGTGCTGATATTTAGTATAAAGAATGAGACGGATGGGGAGACCTGTCCGTCTTTTTTATAGCAAGAGAGGGAACAGTCATGATTCCGCAAGATTGGTGTGAAGCTGTACCGTATTTTAATGAGGGCAGGCATGAACGTATTTTGCAAAAAGTGGCAGCACTAAGAGAAACAACCACAGTGTTTCCCGCAGAAGAGAATGTCTTTTCCGCGTTACAAGCTGTGCCGTTTGAGGACGTGCGTGTGGTAATCCTCGGACAGGACCCGTATCACGGTGCAGGGCAAGCGCATGGTCTGTCTTTCTCCGTGCCCGAAGGTGCCAAGTTTCCACCGTCGCTCCGCAATATCTTTAAAGAGATCGACGCAGAATTTCACGACGGAACAAAACGTGACGTTTCAACAAACCTCACACGCTGGGCAGAACAAGGCGTTCTTCTTTTAAACGCGACCCTGACAGTTCAGGAAGGCAAAGCCGCATCACACGCCAAGCTCGGTTGGAACGCTGTGACAGACGACATTATCAAAGCCATAAGTCGCAAACGCAAAAATGTAGTGTTCCTCCTTTGGGGGAAGCATGCACAAGATAAAAGACCGCTCATTGCAGACAACAATCACTGCGTCCTCGAAGCCGTGCACCCGTCGCCGCTTTCAGCATCACGTGGATTCTTTGGCTGCAATCATTTTATTCTTACAAACAACTGGCTCCGCGAGCACCGTCAGTCTGAAATCGACTGGTAGGAAGTAGCTGTCTTAGACGATGCTACGACGTTTGCTTTCGGCGACTCTCCGAGGGGCAAGGGCTCTGCCTCCACAAGGGACTTGTTCCCGTAACACTCGTTCCTCGTGAACGGTTACTGGCGCAAGCACCCGCAAGGGGGACGCCCCCTTGACCGCGAAGTTATTGCGAACTCAGTTTGTTGTTTATTCTTTCACGCGGCTTAATTCTCATTACCTTTCCCTAGCATAGTAAAAAGGCTGACCTAACTAATTAGGACAGCCTTTTTTGTATTACAGAAAGGTAGTGGAGTATAAGCCGCGAGGTAACGCAAAAAACGGGCTAAGCTCGCAAGTAAAAGTTTTAGGAGATTCTTAAGAAGCCCTTTTCCGAAAGGGTTCTTAAGCCGCCGGAGGCAAGCACCACAGGTTCGCCGAAGGCAACTACCGTTAGCAAATACGCGGAAGCTGTTCACCTTCAAGCATGTTGAGCAGTCGGTGTCCACCGAGAGGTGTTTCGAGAACGACCTGTCCGGGTTTGCCTGGTGCATTTTCTGGATCAAGCACAGTGCCTACTTGCACAGCCTCTTCACCATATTTCAATGATCGCATGAGGGTTAACGCTGCTTCTGCTTTTTCTTGAGGAAGAATGCAGATGAGCTTGCCTTCGTTTGCGAGATAGAACGGATCAAGACCGAGGAAGGAGCAACCGTTGCGAACGGATTCACGAACGGGCACTTGGCTTTCTACGATATTCATGGTGACGTTAGACTGCCCTGCGATTTCGTTGAGGGTAGTTGCCAGTCCACCACGAGTCGGGTCGCGGAGAACGTGGATGTCACCAATTTCGTTGATGAGTGCAGCGACGATGTGGTTGAGCGGCGCGGAGTCGCTCTTTACATCGGTAGCAAAGTTGAGCCCTTCACGGTTGGAGAGGACTGTGAGACCGTGGTCACCCATGGTTCCTGAAACGAGGATAGCGTCGCCTGGTTTGGCATGTGCGCCGGAGGTTGCTTCTGGAAGAATGAGTTCACCGATACCGGTGGTGTTGATGAAAATTTTGTCGACGCAGCCACGCGGTACAACTTTTGTGTCGCCGGTGACGATGAGTACATCGGCTTCTTTAGCGGCTTCTGCCATTTCGATAACGATTTTTTCCAGCGTGCTCATGTCGAGCCCTTCTTCAAGGATGAAGCCGCAGGAAAGGTATCGTGGTTTAGCGCCGAGCATTGCTACGTCGTTAACGGTGCCGTGCACTGCGAGGGTGCCGATGCTGCCGCCGGAGAAAAAAATCGGATCGACAGTGTAGCTGTCGGTACTCATGGTGATGGGGCCGGTGATGTTCAGCAGAGCAGCGTCGTTCATCTCATTAAGAATCGGGTTGCCAAAATGCTTGAAAAAAAGGTCGCCAATGAGGCGGTTGGAGGCCATGCCCCCGCTTCCGTGATCGAGAAGAAGTGTAGATTCGCTCATGATTATGCTGTCACCTGATATTTGAAGTAAGCTGCACAGCTGCCTTCTGTGGAAACCATGCAAGGGCCTACCGGTTTTGCAGGGGTGCATGCCTTTGCGAATAATGGACATTCGTTTGGCTGCATTTTCCCTTTAAGCACCTCACCACATTTACACCCGGGAGTTTGTGGAACGTCTCTCAGTGTAATATTGAGCGCTTTCAGCGCGTCAAATTCTTCGTACTCGTCTTTAAAGATAAGACCACTGTCTGGGATTGTGCCAACGCCGCGCCATTGTGCTTCTGCAACATCAAATACAGAGAACATGATTTCGCGTGCTTTGGCATTGCCGGAATCTGATACTGCGCGCTTGTATTGGTTAACAATAGATGCTTTACCAGTTTTGCGCTGTTCTACCATAATGAGTAGAGATTGAAGAATATCTACAGGATCAAATCCGGTGATGACACCCGGTGTATTGTAGGTTTCAGCTACAAAGTGATATGGTTCCATGCCGAGAATTGTTGATACATGCCCCGGTAAGAGGAATGCATCGACTGCACATTCTGGATCTTCGAGCAGAACCTTGAGTGCTGGCGGAACCATTTTATGGAATGAGAGTACCTTGAAATTTTTAATATTTTGCTGTTTTGCCATCATGATGGAAGCAGCAATAGTAGGTGCTGTGGTCTCGAAACCAACTCCGAGGAATACGACGGTGTCGTTCGGGTTGTTTTGAGCAAGTTTGAGTGCGTCCAGCGGAGAGTAGACGATTTCGATGCGTGCGCCCTCTGCTTGTGCGAGCTTCAGGTTACGCCCTTTTGGACCTGGTACGCGCATGAGATCGCCGAAGGTGGCTAGAATAACACCATCTTTTCCCGCAAGGTCGAGGAATGCCGCAACTTCACTTTCGTGTGTTACACATACAGGACAGCCGGGGCCGGAAAGGTGGACGATTTCTTTAGGCAATAATGGTCGCAGTCCGCTTTGAAAAATAGCTACAGTATGCGTGCCGCAGACTTCCATAAAACGAAGAGGAGCATCAAGCTCATTATGAAGCTGCTCCAGAAGTTTTTTGCATAATTCTGGATCTTTAAAGGAATCAGATACATTCATGGTGTACATCCTTAACATGGTTGGAGCATAGGGATAGACGCGGCAGGGTATCCGCACACTGAATACAGCTACGCTTTCAGTTAAATGGTGTCAACGGGGTGGAAAAAGTAGCCTATGCAAGCTGTCTTTGCTTTTTTTGCACCCACTTGCTACAAAAAGTTGAAAGCCGGTCTTTTTTTGAAATTATCTCGCCGGATACATAGAGGTTTTTATGCGGTCACCGTCAGATTCTCAACATAAGCAGTGCGCTTTTCGTGCAGCTCTTCCTTTTCATCGTTTTCCTGTGAATCCGAAGTGGCATATTCCAACTGATGCAGAGTGCACAGCACTGTGGGACAAATATAAGATGCCCGAGCATATTCGGGCGCATAGCGAACAAGTGGCGAATGTGGCGACCACCTTGGCAGAACTGGGCGTGGAGCGTGGACAGGATGTCTCTGTAGAAAGCATCACGTCGAGCGCGCTTTTGCATGACATCGCAAAAGTGTACACCATAGAATTTGGTGGCGATCATGCCTGGATTGGTGGTTCAATAGTTTTGTCTGAAACGGGAAACCCTTACGTTGCTCAAGGCGTTTTACATCACGTGCATTGGGATTGGCCTGTTGATTCTGAATTGTGTTTTTTGCCTTTGGCGATTATCTACGCAGATAAACGGGTGATGCACGATAGCGTGGTATCGCTTGATGAACGCTTTGACGATCTTGTTGTTCGATATGGAAAAACAGACAGGATTATTGCAAATATAATGAAGGCAAAGGTGCTTGCACAACAAATTGAGCAGGCCTTTTCCGAACAGTTAGGAATTTCGTTACATGAACATTCTTTTAATAGCGGGCGGTTGGTCTAGCGAACGAGAAGTTTCGCTGAACGGTGCAAAAGGCATCCATGAGGCGCTTTTGCGTCTTGGGCATACCGTTACATTTTTTGATCCCCAGTTATCTCTGGACGGCTTACTTACTGCCGCACGGGGACATGACTTTGCTTTTATCAACCTGCATGGTTCTCCAGGTGAGGACGGCATGGTACAGGCGCTGTTGGAATCCGTTGCTTGTCCGTTTCAGGGCAGCCGCGCCACAGGGTCTTTTATCGCACTGAACAAGTCAGTTTCCAAACAGGTTTTTCTTGATAACGGTCTGCCGACTCCTGAATGGGAGTTTCTGGCGAAGCGTCCTTCAAAAGATTGGCGTCCTAAATTCTCGTATCCGTTATTTATCAAGTCAAACACCGGTGGTTCCAGTTTAGGGCTTTCCCGTGTTGCAAGTGCAGAAGAGCTTCCAGATTCTTTGGACTCTCTGTTTGCTACTGAAAGTCAGGTAATTGTAGAGCCTCTGATTGAAGGTGTCGAAGTTACCTGTGGTGTTCTGGGTGACTCTGCACTTCCGCCAGTTCTTATAGAACCGGCTGACGGCTCTGTATTTTTTGACTACGAAGCAAAATACCGCCCGGGCGGAGCTCGTGAAATTTGTCCGGCTCCATTGCCGGATACCATTACCGCACAGGTTAAACATTTTGCGCTTAAAGCTCACAAGGTTCTTGGCCTGTGTGGATATAGCCGCGCCGACTTTATTTACTCACCAGACGGCAGTTTGCATTTGTTGGAAGTGAACACCCTGCCGGGTATGACTTCCACAAGTCTTCTTCCTCAGGAAGCAGCTGCAATCGGGCTTTCTTTTGATGACCTTATCGCAAGGTTGATTGAATTGGGCTTCGACGAAAGTAAATAGTTTAAATATGCACTGCATTGCCTTTGAATTTGTGTACCCTTATAATGATACACAGCTTCGGGGCGTTGCAGTGCATCTGTATATTTTTTTGCTTGAAGGATTTGCTAGCGGACTCACTCTCAAACTTAGGATGCTTCTATGAGCCTTGGATTCTCGCACAACATGATGCTTGCAGTCTATGGAACTGTATGGCGTATTGCCCGCCCCGTTCTTGATCGCAATAAACGTTTGAAAAATGGACTGGCTCAGCGACTTGTACCGTATGGCTGGTCAAAGCGAGCACATGTTTGGGTTCAGGCAGCCTCTGGTGGCGAGGCGTATCTTGCATGGCAAATGCTACGCGAGATGCCGGATGATCAGCAGATGACCATCTTACTTACCTCCTGCACTAAGCAGGGCATAGAAGTTTTGGAAAAAGCTAGAGAGTGGGCAGAGAAAGAAAAAAGCTATCTTGATGTCATTGTAAACTACTTCCCGTACGACCAGCCTCATGTAATGGAGCGTGCTGTGGAAATGGTGGCACCGAAGGCAATGGTTTTGCTCGAAACAGAACTGTGGCCGGGGCTTCTGACAGCCTGCGTTGTACGTGATATTCCAGTGGCGGTCTTTAATGGCCGTATGAATCCGCGCTCGTTGGCTGGATATCTAGCTACTGCCGGATTCTGGCAGCGTATTCGACCGACAATGATCCACGCCATTTCCGATAAAGATGCTCGCAGATATGCAGCACTTTTTGGAGAGCAGGGCGTGTACACTATGAATAACATTAAGTTTGATAGTGTTTCGGTTGAGAACGCGGCAGGCAAAAATCCGCTTGTAGGCAAAGTGATTAAGAAGAATACGCCGCTTGTTGTTCTCGGCTCTGTTCGGGAAGAAGAAGAGTCAGACATCCTTGATTTGGTAATTCGCCTTAAAAAAGCACGACCAAAAACAAGCATTGCATTGTTTCCAAGGCATATGGAACGGGTTGGATTGTGGGAGATGATGTTGAACGGAGCTGAGCTGCCTATAGTTCTTCGATCACAGATCACAGAACCACCTGCACCGGGGACTGTCATTTTATGGGACACCTTTGGTGAGCTTGGTTTTGCATACCAGCTTGCTCGCGCAGTCTTTGTCGGCGGCAGCCTTGCTCCTTTGGGTGGTCAGAATTTTCTTGAGCCGCTTGCGTTTGGTAAAATGCCGGTTATCGGCTCCAGCTATCACAACTTCCAATGGGCAGAAGGCATTATCGACGAAAAGTTGGTGTACTCTGTGGATGATGTTGACGGCGTCTTTGATCAGATCATGCGTATTCTTAAACGAGCCGCAAAGCCTGAAACCGTGCAGAAACGCTTTTCCACATGGTTGAAAGATCATCAGGGTGGTACAAAGCAGGTGCTTAACGCACTTTGGCTGATGGTGAAGCGCGAAGTATAACGCAGCGAGCCTTTAACTATATATACAATGAAGCGGATGAGCCTGAATATTCAGGTTCATCCGCTTTTTTATTCTCTGTAGTTAGCACAGAAGGCGCGTAGATCAGCGTGATCAGCTAGCGTTTTCTGCTGCGTAGATTGCTTCGCGTCTTTGGTGTGATGTGCTTCTGTCCAGAATAAACGCAATGGCAAAAATCCCCACGGCGTTAATGCACAGACGAATGACTGTGTATCTAAGCCCAATACTCGAGGCTTCAAAGAGCGTCATGGGAAGCTTGATGGTTGACCATGCACCGATAAATATAAAGATATTCAAAAGACTGGCGCCTTTTCGCAGAAGCATGCCCGCAATGGGGAACGCAACATATAAAGGTCCCGCAGCGGCTGTTCCCAGCAGTGTCGCGAGCAACATCCCTTTAATGCCGGACTCAGTTCCCATGTGCTGCATAAATTTTTCCCGCTCTACCCACACATCCAGCAGTCCAAGTAAAATGAAGATTGGTGGGATGAATGAAAGCATTTCGAGCAAGTTACTTTTGGTAATGGAAAACGCGCGTATTCCCTTTTCAGGCAGAATAAAGGCGAGTGCAATGTTAATGAGTAGAAGGGCGATGGCTACGCGGTATCGTTTTATGAAATCCTGCATTACATTACCGCTCCCATTATGAGTGCACATATGATGGAATGAAATAGGCCAAGCAACGTTCGTTTAATGGCAACATCTTTACCGAAATATTGAATCTCCAACGGCAGAGTGATTATGCCCACCATCATAAGCGTCGTTATAAACAGGGTGATTTGAGCGTAGCCAGCTCCGGCTTGCAATAGCGATGCCGCAAGAGGATACGCAACAAATGCGGGCATGAATGCGATAGAGCCGAGGACACCGGCAATGAGTAAGCCACCTATGCCTGAGTCGTCACCAATAAGTCTGGTAATGACTTCCGTATCGAGAAACGCCAGAGAAAGCCCGATGATAATCAGAATAGAGAGAAATTGAGGCAGGATGTTTTCAAAAGACTTCCACGCTTTTTTAAGCGCCATTCGTGTCTTTTTCTTGTCCCGCGTATATGAAGCGGCAAGGGCTACAATCGCAAGTGCATATAAGAAAAGTGTGAACATGGAGTATCCTATTTTGCATGATAGAGGTAAGTGTTTACTTTTCGAGAGGTGCACGGTCAAGCAAGAAGGCACGATGTTCACCAGTCTTATATGACGGATGCTTATATATGATAGAAAGAGTAAGCGGCGTTTATATATCGGATTCTGTAGTATTAATTGCAGGAAATCGGTTGACATTAAACGGGAACTGCCTTTAGAGTTTGTTCATGCAGAAAACTAACAATTCCTCAATTCTTTCTCTTCGCAATTGGTGGTGGCGCTTGTAATAGGCGCCGTGGATTGTTGTTGCCTGCGTAAAAAATTTACGTAGAACTTACTAAAACCGCGGTAGTGCAAACTGACCGCGGTTTTTTATGGTCTAAGCACTGCCGTAACATATCAAGGGGACTTATTATGTCTACAGCAGTGAACAAAGAAGTTACAGCAGCGGGTTTTTTTGGAGAATACGGCGGGCAGTACGTTCCGGAACCATTAAAGCCTGTACTCACAGAGCTTGCTGAAGCTTTTGAAAAATATCGTGACGATCCTGAGTTCATTAAAGAGTACAACTACTACTTAACTCACTTCTCTGGTCGTGAAACACCTCTTTATCTCTGTTCCAACCTTACCGAAAAGCTTGGTGGCGCAAAAATCTATCTCAAACGAGAAGATTTGAACCACCTTGGCGCACACAAAGTTAACAACACCATAGGCCAAATCCTGCTTGCAAAGCGTATGGGCAAAAAGCGCATTATCGCTGAGACCGGCGCTGGACAGCACGGTGTTGCAACTGCTGCAACTGCTGCTCTCATGGGTATGGAATGTACCATCTATATGGGTGACGTAGACATCGAACGTCAGAAGCTCAACGTATTCCGTATGCAGATGATGGGTGCTAAGGTTGTAGCAGCAACCAGCGGTCAGAAGACTTTGAAAGAAGCTGTTGATGAAGCGTTGGCAGAACTGGTGCAGTCTTCCGAAGATACTTTCTACCTTCTTGGTTCAGCAGTAGGTCCACATCCATACCCGACAATCGTTCGCGAATTTCAGCACATCATCAGTAAAGAAGCAAAGCGTCAGGTTCTTGATCAGGAAGGCCGTCTTCCAGATTGTTGTATTGCTTGTGTTGGTGGCGGTTCAAACGCAATCGGCATGTTCGCAGATTTCATCGAAGACAAAGATGTACGCCTTATCGGTGTAGAGCCAGCAGGTCGTGGGCTTAAATATGGTGAACATGCAGCTTCCTTGAGTCTTGGCGAGCCGGGCATCATGCACGGGTTCAACTCCTATATGCTTAAAGATGAAAATGGCGAAGCCGCAGAAGTATACTCAATTTCCGCTGGGCTTGATTACCCAAGCGTAGGGCCAGAGCATGCATTCCTTAAAGATGCAGGTCGCGCTGAGTACGCATATATAAGTGATAAGGAAGCAATGGACGCATTCTTTGCACTTTCGCGTACAGAGGGCATCATTCCGGCAATCGAATCTTCCCATGCACTTGCACATGCTATGAAGATTGCTCCGCAGATGGAAAAAGACCAGATTATGATTGTATGTCTGTCCGGTCGTGGTGACAAAGACGTTGCACAGATTGAGCAGATGGTTTCAGCTGGTGAAGTAATGGTTCCAGAGCTGTAATAAGCCTTAAAATTACAGAAAAAAGCGGAATGTCAGCATTGGCGTTCCGCTTTTTCTATTTTGGAAAGAGAAGTGATGAAAAAGATTAGAGATGGTTTTTCATTTAAAACAGTGTATTAGTTATAGTGCGGCAAAAAGAACACAAAAAATCTTAAAAACATGTTGACGAAGAGAGCTGGTTTACATAGAACCTCTCTCGCTGCAACGAAGCGGCCCGCACGGGTCGGAACGACGCAGCTTGTTCATTTTCAATTAACGACGCAAAATCGAAAGACAACTTCTTCGAATTTAAATTCAAAAAGAGGTTGACTCCCGAAGTGAGATAAGGCAAAACGCTTTTCGCACCTCGGAAGACAACTGGTCTTTTGTCGTCGCTTTGAAACTCTTTGACAATTAAATAGCGAATCGGATTGATTTAGAGATCAGCTAGCGTTGTTCGTTGCTTCGGTAACGGACAATTCAATACAGAATTATTAAACTGGAGAGTTTGATTCTGGCTCAGATTGAAC
>NZ_WYDS01000040.1 GCF_009914765.1 Halodesulfovibrio sp. MK-HDV
CAACGGGCTCAATGACATACTGCTCACTCACGGCATCGTATGAGATGTTCTGAATATTCGGATTGGCTGTAGTCAGATCAAGAATGACATTCTGCCCGTCTTCCACGTCATCAATATTCAGGCTGGATATGATGTCAGCACGGGTAATGTACAGAGTCTGATCTTCCACGCCAGTATCAAAGTTTGTAGTCAAATCAGCAGTCGGTATGTCGTTTACAGGATCAAAGTTCGCACCGATAGTGCGCTGGATTGACGCCCCTTCCTGATCGGTAATGGACAGGTTGAACTGCACATCACCGTTGAAGTTTTCAACGGGTTCGATGACATACTGCTCATTCACAGCATCGTATGAGATGTTCTGAATATTCGGATTGGCTGTGGTCAGGTCTAGAATGACATTCTGTACGTCTTCTACGTCAGCAATGTTCAGGCTGGAGATGATGTCTGCACGGGTAATGTACAGAGTTTGATCTTCCACACCTGTATCGAAATTAGTAGTAAGATCGGCTGTCGGTACGTCGTTCACAGGGTCAAAGTTCGCACCGATGGTACGTTGGATTGATGTTCCTTCCTGATCGGTAATGGCCAGATTGAATTGCACATCACCGTTGAAATTTTCAACTGGCTCAATGACGTATTGCTCATTCACGGCGTCGTATGAGATGTTTTGAATGTTCGGATTGGCTGTGGTCAGATCGAGAATAACATTTTGTCCGTCTTCCACGTCAGTAATGTTTAGGCTGGATATGATGTCAGCACGAGTAATGTACAGAGTTTGATCTTCCACACCTGTATCGAAATTAGTAGTAAGATCGGCTGTCGGTACGTCGTTTACAGGATCAAAGTTAGCGCCGATGGTACGCTGGATCGATGCCCCTTCCTGATCGGTGATGGACAGGTTGAATTGTACATCCCCGTTGAAGTTTTCAACTGGTTCAATGACATACTGCTCACTCACGGCATCGTATGAAATGTTCTGAATATTTGGATTGGCTGTGGTCAGATCAAGAATGACATTCTGCCCGTCTTCCACGTCAGCAATGTTTAAGCTGGAAATGATGTCAGCGCGGGTAATGTACAGGGTTTGATCTTCCACGCCAGTATTGAAGTTTGTAGTTAAATCAGCAGTCGGTATGTCGTTTACAGGATCAAAGTTCGCGTTGATTGCGCGATATGTCGTCGCTCCGTCCTGATCTTCAATACTAACTCGAAGCTGTGTATCACCATTAAAGTTTTCTTTTGGTATAATGGTGAATTCTTCAGTGTTTTGATTGTATGTGATGCTTAAAATATCTGAATTTGTCGAAGCAATATCAAGAATTACGTTTTGACCATCTTCAACGTCTTGAATGTCGAGATCTTCCAAGAGATCGGCACGTGCGATTACTAGTGCTTGATCTTCAATGCCTTCATCGTAGGACGTGGTATCAATAGCTGTCGGAGCATCGTTTACAGGAGTAACGTTCAACGTAACCGTTGCTGGGTCAGAAATAAGCTGCGGTGTTCCGTCGTCCTGTATCTCATAGGTAAATGACACTTCACCGTTGTAATTTTCCGTAGGTGTAAAGACAATGTTACCGTTTGTGTCGGTACCAATTTGACCTACTCCCGAAATTTCATTTGTGTAGGTCACGCCGTTTTCAGTAACTGGCGGTAGAATATCTACGCCGATCACAGCTACACCATTAACCGTTACCTGTAATTCTAGAGAGTCTTCTACTAGCGACAATGTCGTGTTTTGGTCTGGGTCTGTCGCCTGATTTACCAGTAAATCTGCATCGACAGTCAGTGAATTATCTTCTGCAGTTACAAGTGGGTTGTGAACCAACGTACTTGGATCGTTACCAAGCACTTCAAAATTAGACCATGCTCCACCTTCTGGGCGTACTGAATCTTCTATTTTCAGTACGTAACGTCCGCCCTGATCCCAGTAGATAATTTCTATATCGTGGAAGCCTTCTGTCAGGTCGCCGATATTAACGGTAGTAGTTCCTGGTGCTCTGTCATTGTAGAAACTGGCAACTACTTCACCGTCAATTTTCAACTGGAAACCATCGTCAGAATAAACACGAATACGATGTTCACCGTCCTCAAAGAAGGCACTGCCTTCAAATTTGATAATGCCCCGATCTGCGTATGTGTCAAAGTTGTCGTCCGGTCTGGTATCAACTAAATCTGTTCCGCTTCCACTAATAAAGTCACTTAACTCGTTGAAGGTATCAAGCGTGCCGCTACGGAATCCGAAATCAAGCTGTTCTGCAATGAAAGCAGCATCGGTAGGAGTTGCAGAGTTGCTTATATGTGCTTCAACATAATCAAATGCGTCTTTATGTGTCCAATTAATGCCCGGAGGTAAGTCTGTCTGATTGTCAAAAGCATAGAAGTTGCCTTGTAAGCCTGCGTTAGCTTCTATTGTGTCAGCATATGAAAAATCTACAGCATCCGGTCTTTCGTTTACGTTGGTCACTTCAAGTGTGTAGTCATTTGTATTGGTGTTACCGGCCTGATCTGTTGTCTGGATGTTTATAGTACGCCCGTCACCCAGCCCCGTTTGCTCAAAATTCATTACGCCAGCATTAATACCCTCTTCTGTTACGGACAGTTCGCCGTCAGGTGTAAGGGTGAACCAGTTGTTGTCGTTACCATCAACAATTTCGTAGGTAACATTGGGCTCACTGGCTTGAAGCTGTTCAACAAAAAGCCCAAGGCTTGGGTCAAAAGGAACGTCTTCACTAATTTCAGGGAGGCTCTCGTTAATCGTGACTAAATCTGGATTTGTCTGGTCTAGTGTGTAACTGAATTTTTGAGGAGCAGAGGTGTTGCCTGCCGCATCCGTAAGTGTTGCTACAACGGTGTATGTTCCGTCAGGCAATGAATCCATGTCGAACGTGAACGTACCGTTGACCATAGAGGTTTGAGGTGGCGTTGCAATGTTGTTCCCCATGTCATCGACTACGGTAAACTGTAAAACAGAATCGGCTTCACCTGTGAATGTAAGCAGTCCATTGTTTGTGTAGTCATCATCGTCAAAGCGAGAATCCACTTGAAGATCAATAACAGGTGCATCCGGCAGTATTGTATCAATAAGAATGGACGAAGTTGTTGTGTCCCCTTCGTTACCTGCCGGATCAAACGCCTGGGCTGTGATGTTAAGTTCAAATTCCCCAATTGCTGCAACTTCTATGTTTACCCCTTCAAGAACTTGCGCATTGGTTAGTACCGTTGATACGGCCTGTTCTGCACCGTTAATGTCGTTGTAAGTAATAACAAGAGTATCACCCGTACGGGCGCTGTCAGGAACTAAAACGTTTACTGTGGTGGTAGGCGTACCATCACCAGTCACTTCTTCAGCATTAATATACGTAGAAATGCCGTCCTGATTATCAGTAAAAGTAATATCAGGAGTTGCTGGTGTCGTTAAATCTATCTCTACAGATAGTGGAGGTGTTGGGTCGGAGGTGTTTCCGTTTGCATCGGTTGCGGTAGCTGTAATGTCATAGACCCCGTCATCAAGTGTTGGAGATTCAAATTCCCAATTACCGTTAGAATTGGTAGTAGTTGTGCCAAGCAGTACCCCATCGGCAAATAATGTAACGGTAGAAAAGGCTTCAGCTGACCCTGCAAAAACAGGATTTGCAACATTTGTTAGGTTGTCATCATTGAATGTGCCGGAGTCTGAAGGTGTTGTCAGATCGATTGGGTCTATGTCCGGCGGTGTTACGTCAACAGTCATGTCGGGGATATCTGATGACACATTACCGCTTGCATCAGTCAGCGTTTCACTCTGCAGCGTGAGGTTGTCGATACCGCCAAGAGTATCTCCAAATCCCTCTTCAAAACCTTGCTGTCCGCTAGTAAGCGATTTGGACTCGCCAGAGGCAGTGTCGATGTCAGCGATGTCGAGCAGCAGACCAGACATGGAGACAACGTATCCGTCTACGGAAACATTAATGTCTCCCTCGATTTCGGCAAATCCTTTAAACGTATATCCCCCTCCATTCTTGAATGTCAGAAGTAGGTCGCCGTCTTCAGTCAGTTCATATTCCACCAACTTAGGATCAAAATCAAAAGTAAGCTGCGTCCCTGATGTGATCTCAACTATATGGGTAACGCCATCTTCAGGTGTTGCTAGAGTGATGTTTGTCTTTGATGTGTTATCAGCCATAACCACCTCCCCTTTGTGTAAAAATCAATGATGGCAAATATAACGTGATTCTATTTTGCCACACATAATAGCATTTAGTGGGTTCAAATTATGCTAAATGCTCTTATGATCATTACAAAAAAATAAAATGAAGGGGGAAAACTATCTATTATTTCTACGTAAGCTTTTTTTATTGTTTATTGTACGGTTACTGTAATGTTAAAGTCATAACGATCACATTTCTATAAAGTATTAAGGAACTGCAAAAGTAGTGTTTTGCTCTGCCAAAATAATTTTATACAGTTGATATTTAAATAAATGGATTGCTTTTTTAGCTGGATACATTTTCTCATGATTCTTTTTGTTCAATAGATGATAACGTAAATATTCTTTCAATTGCTTATAGTTATTGCACGTAGTCTGCCCTCGCGGTATTTAAATGACAGTTGCGTTGGAACTGTGACAAATAAGATCAGAGGACGTATGGAATTAGACATTGAATTACTGAAGTGTTTTGAAGCTGTTGTAGATCAAAACGGATTTACTCAGGCTGGAAAACATTTGGGATTAAGCCAATCTGCTGTCAGTCAACGAATTCAGAGACTTGAAGACAGGATAAGCAAAAAGCTTTTTTCCAAGGCTATCAGAGGGATTGAATTGAGTGCTGATGGTGAGGTGCTGTTAAGTTATGCTCGACGCATTTTGTCATTACACAATGAAGCTGTGCAATGGATTCAGCAGCCTAGTATGAAGGGGAATTTGAGAATTGGTTTTGTAGATTATTTCGGACCGGATTTACTTCCGGAAATTGTAAGTAAATTCTCAAAAGCTTACCCGAATATTCACTTGGAGTTGCACGCTGGTCTCGGAATGAATTTGGATTCAATATACCAAGAAGGTAATCTTGATATACTGCTTGCCGGAGCGGGCATAAATGGAAACGGGGAAAGAATTATGACAGACCCTGTTGTCTGGGCATACAAGGATGGGCATGGGCTTGAAACTTTTTTCTCTGCTGACTGTATAGAACAAATGCCACTTGTGACTCTGCCTCAACCATGTGTATTTCGAGCAATGGCTATCAACATGCTTGATGCCTACAGTAAGTCGTGGGATGTGGTTTTCACAGGGACAGGCGTTGCAAGCGTCTTAGCTGCTGCGCGGGCGGGGTTAGGAATTACAGCGTTGCCACGTTCTGCAGTGACAAAGGATCTTTCAATTCTGTCATCCGATCATCCGCTTGCATCACTTCCAGAATTTTCTACCTATCTCTACCATAACCAAAATATTTCAACAGAGCTTGTTAAAGGTATTACAGATTATTTAAAGATCCAACTAAAAAAGCGTCAGTAGGAGTTCCCTACTGACGCTTTTTCTTTATTAAATTTCTGTAATCACAGATTGCTGTGGCATTCTGGACTTTGGCGCCGATGCATTAAAATCGTCGTCTGCACCATAGCCGAGAGATACTATGACCGTTGGCGCAAGCCCTTTTTCTGCAAGTCCAAGGTGCTCTGTGAGGTGTTCATAATCGAAACCTTCCATAGGGCATGCCTGTAAACCTAAATGCTCTGCGCCAATCAACAGGTTTGCAAGTGCAATGAATGTTTGTTTTTCCATCCAATGCTGCGCATCTTGTATCGTGTCACGATGGTGCAGCACAAAGAACTCACGCCCTTTTCTGTTCATTTCTCGTACTTCGTTAGTAGGGAAACGCCCGTCTTTTTCTTCCTGAGCTAAAATAGCGTTTGTGTAGTCGGTATCGATCGTTGTTTTTGTGCATAAAACAACTACCGCTGAGGCATCCTTTATCTTTCCAGCGTTAAACTCATAAAAGCCGCGAGCAGAGGCTGCAATTTTGTCCTTGCTCTCTTGACTTGTAGCAATGACAAAATGCCATGGCTGCGAATTTGTTGATGAAGGAGAGAGCTGCAATACTTTCTTCACGTCACTCAGTATGGAAGGTGGAATAGAAATATTTGGGGTAAACTTTTTAGCTGTGTATCTGGATTCCAATTTTTCAATATACGTGGTCATAGTCATCTCCTATATAAAGTCATGTTCTGTCTTTGAAGCCACTCTGCCCCAAATGGCTAAGTAAGAGAAATTAAACTCCATAATTGTTACTATTACCTTTGCTAATCCTTGTAATGAAAAGAAGACTGATGCACTCATCCCAAACAACATCTTTAGGATATATAGTCTGTCGTTTCGTTTTTCATATCCCCTGCTCAACCGGATTTTGTTGTTCCGCGCCGTATAAAAGGACTATCTGACTTCATTAAAAATATTTCAATCTGCTGAAGTTTATTCGTGAGCTGTTTATACTGAAAAATACAAGAACAAGAGTTAAAGTGCTACATCAACTCTTGTGCTTATTCCCTTATAAGTTAATAAATTGTAAATGGTGTGGTTTGACGCGCCACAAAAAAGCCCGCACGCTGACAATGTGTACGGGCTTTTTTCATTAGCAATAGTTTTAAGTGATGGTCGTTTTATTGGTAACTGTTCAAAGTTGAGAACTAGGTAGGCTTATTTTGCTTTTGCCTGATTTTTCAATCTAGCCTCTTCTACCCAACAATAAAGAACGGGAACAACAAAGACTGTGAGCAACGCAATGGACATACCCCCAAAGGACGGTATCGCCATTGGTACCATAATATCAGCGCCCTTACCTGTTGAAGTAAGGATAGGTAACAACGCTAAGATTGTTGTGGCAGAAGTCATGAGCGCCGGACGGATACGTCTTTTTGCCCCTTCAATTACAAATTCGTGAACCTCTTCAATATTCTGTGGATTCCGACTTGCTTTGGACTCATCAAGGAATGTGGCCATTATTACGCCGTCATCGGACGCAATGCCGAAGAGTGCAAGGAACCCAACCCAGATAGCCACTGAGAGGTTAATGGGGTGAACTTGAAAGAGATCTCGCATGTGTGTCCCGAGCACGGAGAAATTTAAGAACCAATCCTGCCCGTAAAGCCAGATCATAATGAAGCCACCAGACCACGCGACGAGGATTCCTGAGAAAACCATGAGCGTGGTGGTAATCGCGTTAAACTGCAAATACAGAATGATTACGATGACAAACAATGCCAGTGGCAAAATTACAGCCAGCTTCTTTTGTGCACGTATCTGGTTTTCATAACTTCCAGCAAATTCAAATGAAACACCTGCTGGTATCACAAGTTCCCCACTGGCAATCTTTTGATCTAGGAAGTAGCGGGTCTGTTCTACTACGTCGACCTCGGCAAAGCCGGATTGTTTGTCAAACAAAACATAACCGATAAGAAATGTGTCTTCACTTTTAATGACTTGTGGACCTCGAATATATGTGATTTCGGCAAGTCTGGATAACGGAATTTGCTCTCCTGTTGGTGATGCTACGAGGATGTTTTCTAGCCCTTCAATAGAATCACGTAACTCCCGTTGATAGCGGACTCGTACTGGATAGCGTTCTCGTCCTTCCACTGTAGTAGTAATTATACGTCCGCCGACGGCGCTATCTATAACGTTCTGTACTTTTGCTACTGTGATTCCGTAACGGGCAATTGCATCGCGATTTATTACGATTTCCAGATATGGTTTCCCTACAATCCTGTCCGCAGTAACAGCTGCGGGCATTATGGAAGGAATCTGCTTTAAATATTTTTCAAGCTGGAGGCCAAATTCTTCAATGACAGGTAATGTGGGGCCTTTGACTTTAATGCCCATAGGCGCGCGCATACCGGATTGCAGCATGACAATTCGTGCAGCAATTGGTTGAAGTTTTGGAGCACTGGTCACGCCCGGCATAGCTGCTGCTTGAACAATGGCGTCCCAAATGTCGTTTGAGGAGCGCACCCCACTCCACGGTTCGCGTTCAGGGTTGAGCTTCGGATCAAGTGCCATACGCCAAATTCTAAACGGCCTGCCATCGGGATCAGCAATAAGTCTACCCGCTGCATCACGTTCATAATACCCTTGGACAAGATATGGATACCCGTCTTGAGCTGAGAGCAGTTTATTATCTACCGAGCGCATGTAATCTTTTTTCGAAGTATCAAATTTAAAGCGCATGCGTTTGCCATTAGCATCAAGCAGATATTGTGGCTTGTAGTTGATGACAGTTTCAATCATTGAAACAGGGGCAGGATCAAGCGGTGTTTCTGCCCTGCCAAGCTTGCCGACAGCGCTCTGAACTTCTGGAATTCGCTGTATTGCTTTATCCTGCTTTGCAAGAATGTCCTGCACTTCACCTATGGAGGCGTGAGGCATTGTTGTTGGCATGTAGAGAAAAGAACCTTCGTCCAGCGGTGGCATAAATTCTTTGCCAAGCCCGGGAAATGTGTGTGCTAGCATTGCCATTGGCGCTGTGGCACGAATAGTATTTGGCATCCAACTGGTTACAGTTCCAAATCCCAGCCATATCACCATACCGAACATAGCGATACTGAACGGTAACAGCATAAATGTGGCTTTATGACGCAAAAACAAACGGAGCAAGGAAGGGTATGCTTTTTGGAATCCATAGAAGAATGCCATTAAGCTACCAATAGCTCCCCCTGCAAACAACAGGTTGATGAAGAAGCCTTTTTCTGGTCCAAGCGGGAGCCAATGTTGGGAAAGTACGATCGTAATTGTAATAATTACGAGCCAGTTCTCAGCACGTTCAACCCATTTTCCTATTGTTTGAGGAAGGTGTGCGTACAAAATGCGGCGCACACCAATATAGGCGACAATAAGTCCGAGCCACCACTTTACCATCACACTTAAGACTAAGCCTGATGCAACAAGCCCTGCAGGCATAATGTATGTTTTGATTTTGCCTGTATGGAGTGACTTACGTGCTTTGAACAGCATGTGCGCCAACATAGGTAACACCGTGAGTGACAACAGAATTGAGGCACCGAGTGCAAAAGTTTTTGTATAGGCCAGCGGCTTGAAAAGTTTGCCCTCTGCTCCATCCATAACAAAAACAGGGAGGAAGCTGATGATTGTCGTTGCGACAGCAGTCAAAACAGCGCTGCCAACCTCGGCAACACCATCAAATACAAGTTTGAATGAGTCAGCTCCGGGAGGCGCTTTTTCAAGCTTTTTAAGTATGTTTTCGCATATGATGATGCCCATATCCACCATTGTACCAATGGCAATAGCGATACCTGAAAGTGCAACAATATTTGCATCCACCCCAAGCACTCGCATAGCAATAAAGCACATGAGAACTGCAAGTGGCAGTAAAGACGAAATCACGAGAGAGCTTTTAAAATGCATTACCGCAATAAGCACAACGATAATGGTAATAAGGATTTCTTCTGTGAGCGCATTGTCTAGCGTACCCAAGGTTTCTTGGATAAGACCGCTGCGATCATAAAACGGGACGATAGCAAGCTTTGAGACTGTGCCGTCCGCTAACGTTTTGCTTGGAAGCCCCGCGCTGATTGTTGTAATTTTTTCTTTCAAATTGTTGATAACTGCTAGTGGGTTCTCGCCATAACGAACGACAACAACGCCACCGACAACTTCTGTACCATTTTTATCCAAAGCACCACGTCGCATGGCAGGCCCCAGCGAGACTGTGGCGATATCTTTAACAGTAATCGGTGTGTTGTCCGTAACTTTGATTACGGCTTTTTCAAGATCAGAGAGCTTTTTTACGAAGCCAACACCACGAATGATGTATTCAACGCTGTTGATCTCCATTGTCCGCGCGCCCACATCAAGGTTGGATTGTTTAACCGCACCAATTACTTGCTCAAGTGTTACACCATAAGCGCGCATCGCGTCTGGG
>NZ_WYDS01000041.1 GCF_009914765.1 Halodesulfovibrio sp. MK-HDV
CCACTTTCACAGACAAAAGTTCTCAGCATTGAATCAGCTAAGAAGAAGGCGCAAACACAGCGCAGCAATGCCCCATCTTATGTTCCTCCAGTACAGAAACCTGAGATTGTTACTGAGCTGGATAAGTATGACTACCTGTTCAGTCTTACAGCGAAAGACAATGTGCTTCTTCGTGATCCAGACCGTGAATGGATGGAATATTACGAAAGCACAGAAGAATACAAACAGAACGCGGCTTCACGATACGAACGCTTACGCAAATACTACGGGCGTACTCGCCAGACCGTAGCATCATAAGAAAAGGAATCAGCTATGAGACGTGACATTTTTATCGAAACTCGCAACGTGCTTGAGTTCCGTCAGAAGGTACGTGCCTTGGAAGACGATCAGCACGGCGAACCGGGCTTTGCTTTGATTTTTGGTCAGGCAGGGCGTGGCAAGACTGAGACCACCCGTAACTATCATGCAATTAATGGCGGGGTGTTCTTTCGCGTTATGCAGGGGTGGACGCAGTGCGCTTTTTTGCAGGAACTGTGTAATCAGGTCTGCGGGTTGCGGCCTCGTTCGTCTGCCGCCTGTAAGAATAAAATTATTGAGGCGCTGGAAGCTCAACCCCAAACCATTTTTGTTGATGAAGCAGACCGTTTGCATATCGACCGTATTGAAGATTTACGTGACATATTTGACGTAACTGGCTCGCCTATCATTCTTATTGGTGAATTAGAATTACGCGGACTTCTTGGTACCCGCCGTCGTATTTGGAGTCGTGTTAAGCAAGTTGTTGAGTTTGGGGCTGTGTCAGAGGAAGACGTGGCAATTCTTGGAGATGAAGCCGCAGGGCTGGATATTACACCCGATGCTTGCGCGCAGATTGTCCGGCAGGCTGACGGAGATTTTCGTCTTGTGTGGAGCTTTATCGGGCAACTCGAACAAGCTGCAAAGGCGCATGAAGAACAAGAAATAAGCCCAGCTCTTGTGGCTAAGGTTGCTAAGCAAGTGGCGAGTTGGAGGAAGTAATGCGTGAATACAAAATGCCTTTAATGCGAGAGGCAGTAAGTAATTTGGGCAAAGATAACAGAGTGTTTTCAAACCAAATGCTCTATGCGGTACTAAATGTAGAGACTGATGAGGAAAGAGGTAAGGTTCGTTCAAGAGCAACAGTGATGGTAAAATCCGGTGAATTAGTGCGGGTTGGGCGGGGGGAATATCGGTATAACGAGGACTCTACAACCGCAAGGGGCAAGGAGTCTGTCACTCGTATGTGGCGTGGGATAAAAACAGCGACTCCCGGCTTTAGTCTTCAGGAATTAGCAAGGGTATCTGGCTCCGGTTATTACCATGCAATGTGGTACGTAAAAGAGCTGGAAGAGCAGGGCTATCTGCGCCGTGTAGGGAAAAAGAGGAAGGCTGTGCTGTACGCCGCTACAGGAAAAATGCGCAAACAGCAGCGTGCGTATATCCCGTCTCAAAACATGAAAGATCCTTTTGCTGTTGAAAAAGCCTCGTTACATGAACTGGTCGGTATTTTCTTGCAGCAGGATTTGCATCAACCAAGAGTAAAGCAGCAGGTAGTAGAGCTGGCTAAGATTATCTTGGAGCGCTTTGAAGAGCAGGCTGCGGATGTCTGATGGTTTAGAATTGTATGCTCTAAAATGTCCTGATCTACAAACAATTGCAGTGAACAATAAGTACCTGCTGTGGGTAAAAATTGGCGGGCAATTTCAATTAAAGGACGTGATGGTGAAGGCCATACGCCAGACAAGCCGCAATGCGTATCAAGTAGATGTGTTCGGTTGTGGCTTCAGGAAAACTATAAGCGCTAAAAAATTGCGAGAGCGAGTGCAAAATGAATAATGAAGCACGGATGAGTTATCCCTCAGAAAAGCTATATGGCTTGTTGGCAGAGCTAGCGGAGAAGATAGAAGCATTGCCTAAGAATCTACAACCCTCAGTATATAGTGTGGCAATGAAGCTGCTTGATGAGGTGACAGCACAGGCGGAATTTGAACGAACTGCACCCGCAACAACTGCAACACAGTAGGAGGTGGCATGGAACATGTACAAAGCAACACAAGGCCATACGGTCCAATTTCTGGTGCTCTGCATAGCTATTTGATTGAACTTGCAGCTCAGATGCAAGCGTTGCCCAGTGAGGACTTTGAGGTTGCGAACCGCGCATTTAAAGGGGCATTGGCAGAAGTAGAACGTGTGGCAGAACTTGAAAAATACGCAACAATAACAAGCTAGGGAGATAGAATGGACGGATACATGGAGAATGCACAAGGGCATTTTGTGCCAGTGGATCAGGTTAAACCAGTCGATTTGGCGCGTCATGAGCTGGTTATGGAAAAGGTAGACAAGGCCAAGGCCATGCAGGAGGAACTCGCGGCACTGAAAGGCGAAATCATGAATGACGTGGAAGCCTTTGTTTCCCTTTCTGCTGAACAGTACGGCGTGAAGATTGGCGGCCAAAAGGGCAATGTGTCTCTTGTTTCCTACGATGGGCAATATCAGATTAAGCGACAGATCAGCGAGCACCTAGATTTTGATGAGCGCCTTCAGGCCGCAAAGTCACTCATTGATGAATGCCTGAAGGATTGGACAGAGGGTAGTCCCGGTGAATTACGTGCCGTGGTGAATGATGCGTTTCAAGTGGATAAAGAAGGCAAGATTAACGTAGGGCGTATTCTTGGTCTGCGTCGTCTTCAGATTATGGACGAGCGGTGGAGGCGTGCAATGGAAGCTATTTCAGATTCTATCCGCGTGACAGGCACAAAGGCATACTTCCGAATCTACGAACGCAACGCAAACGGAAAGATGGCGGCTATTCCGCTGGATATCGCAGCATTGTAACAGTGCGAAACTGTCCGAAGCAACCAGCGGACAGTCGTTGAAGCGTGGCGGCTTCAACCTGATGAGCAGCCAGAGAGAATTGATATGAGTAGAAATGCAGAACTAGCCAAAATTCATATGGGCAAGAAACAGCTTGGCCTTGATGATGAAACATACCGCGTCATGCTGAGCGACATGTTTGGTGTAACCAGCGCCGCAAAGCTGAATTTTAAGCAGCGGTATAGGTTGATGCGTCACATGGAAGAACGTGGGGCAGTGTTTGCCAGCAAGAGCCAGCCAACTGCCAAGCCCACAGAAGATTTCTATGTTATTCCAGATGATGCACCGCACGTTCAGCAGAAGCGCTACATACTTGCGTTATGGAAGCAACTTGGCTGGAAGATGAGCGGAATAGATACTCGTATGAAAAAGCAGTTCGGTGTTGAAAGCTTCATCTGGCTTAAAGATCAGGCCGCATTGCAGACGATCACTAAGGATTTAGTGAACCGTTGCCATGCTCGCGGAATCGACACCGATTAGATGCAGATCAGCTCCGAACATGCAGAGCTTGCAGCGCAAATACAAGAACGGTTTGGCACTATCCATAACTTTTGCAAGCAGCATGAATTTCAGCTGAACCGTTCCACCGTCTACATGGTGCTGCGCGGCGTCTACGCTGGAAACACAGCGCGGCAAGTCGAACGGATAGAAAACGCATTGAATGAGTGTAGGCCAGAAGAACAAATTTTTACAGCAATCAAGCAGGTCGCGTGTAGTCGCTGCTCTGTTACATCAATGCATTGCAAGAGATGCGATAAGCTTTTTACGGCACAGGCCAAGGCCGTGTTGGAGGTGGTATGAATAGCAAGCTGTGCCGCATAATGGCGCAAATGATGATTGAAGGCTTTCGTCCATTCGGAGGGGAAATAGCAGAGGACGTTTATTCGAAGCTTGGCTGCAAAGATGCCTCCCGTGCCTATTGGCTGCATCGCTGGCCTATCTTGCACTGCCTTGGTTGTAATAAACGCTGTACCCCAAAGAGTACAGAAGGCTTTCAAGTGCCCATGCAGTTTCCGGCATCGCAAACACAAAACAAGTTCTCCATGCTTCCAGAAGAAATGCTACAAGCAAAAAAGTTTCTTAGAGTAGATGAGGCTGCCTATTGTCTGAATATCTCAGAGCGTACCGTCCGTAAGCTTGTAGATGACGGTGTGCTTGTTCGGCATATGCGTTTGCCCATTCGAATAACGGCAGAGAGTGTGCGTGAGGAGATGGGGCGGGTGGATTGGTAATGAAAAAGGGAGTTATATAACTCCCTTTTTATTACGCAGCATGTAATCCTGCTTTGTTGATTACCTTTGAAAGGTAATTCATTCGTCCTTTATGGGATGATTGATTAAGCGCAGCATCAATAGCTTTTCTTTGATTTTCTGAGAGATCATTACTTGCTTGCTTAATTAGCATTTCTAGCAATGCTTCGTATTCTTTTTGAGAAAAAGAGTCTGATTTATTTTCGTTATACTGGCATGATAGATAAACAAGCCTTTCATAAAGGCCGCGCTGCTCAGCCAGTTTTTTTTGAATTTTTTCTTGTACTTGATGTTCTGTTTGGATGCGATCTGTTAGTGACCTGAAGGAACCCAGAACAGCAAAAAGAGAGACGGCAACGCCTGCAAGAGAAAGTAGATTTGCAAAGTTCATATGTTAGCTCCCTGCTTTCTTAAAAATCCAGAATGGATTGCAGTCAACTACATGTTTATTATATCTTTCAAGGACATGTATTGTAAATATACATATAATACTAGCTGATGAGGCTGTCGTAATATGAGACGGATGAGTTGTTTCAGTACATACTACTCCAAATAGTGCAGAAAAAACAATGCAAATAAGTATACACAGTCCTAACATGGTTGTGCTTTCAGAAGAAAGACCGATGGTTATTGCATACATCGCAGCGGTAATCGCATATGTCGTTTCTGCGGGAGTCCCGTTACGAAACCAGTATTCCAAGAATAAAGGTAGTAAAGGGAGAAGCATATGGAGTATTATACATGTTAAAAAATTACACCATTCGTCAGACAGAGTTGGAAATCTTTTTGCCAAGCTGAATACCTCCGTGGTTTTGGAGGTATTGCAAAAGGAGTTAATTGTCTAGAATCTAACGCAACAAACTATCATTTTTGGTGTTTTTTCCGCGGTGGTATGTTTTTAACGATGGCCTCAGCCCTCCCATCTGTGTGTTGCAGCTGCATTACTAGCGTTTCTAACATTCCTAATGCAATATAAATGTCTAACATGCTAGGCTGATGTCCTCTGTGCATAACTCCATGCCCGACTTCAAGTACTTTATTTAATAAATCAACTTGTACCTTTGACAAGTAACCATCATTTTGCATTTTAGCAAAATTGGCTTTGAAGCTTCCGTTATCTTTTACGAATTCAATCATTAATAACTCAAGAGTTGCTCGAATCGCCATCGCTGCGAGCATTGGCTTTTCGTTGTTTACAGCAAAATAGAGTTCTTGAATCAGTTCAAATGAAGGGTCAAGGTTGGGTAGGTTGAAATCGAGTACACCGTGTTTTCTTTTCCGAATGCTAAAAATTTGTTGCATCTGTTTTTCAAACTTAGGGTATTGAGTAAAAGTTATAGCTTCTTCTGGAAAATCTTCTGAGGAGTACGATTGATGAATAAGATATACGGTTTTGCAGCCATTACACATCACCAATGTGTATTTATTGTAGAAATACATACTGTTATACTCGTCGAAGTCATCAGTTTCTTCAAATTCTTTATCAAAAAGTTCAGTGCAATACCGATGCCCACGGCATGTCGTGCAGTTAACCATATCGGTTTTGTTCCATTTACTCATTATGATTGCCCAATAGAAAATTTTTGAAGTGGAGTTTTGAGGGGGGCGATATTTATCTTATGTATCAGTATATTATGTGTTTTTTGCAGCAGCTGCAACCTCGAAAAAACGTTATAGTAAAAGTGTTGAGCGTTGAGTAACGTTAAAAATCTGCATTTTGATATGCTGTTATAAAATATAAAACGCTGCACTCAACATTTCAATATAAGAAACGTAGATGTGCAGCGTTTTTCAAGCTTAAAACGGCCAGCAAAGAATTATGCTGTAATAACCGAACGGTATTTATCTTTACGTTTAGTGAAGGCAGGAAGAGTCCCTTCTAGAACGTCAACTACCGCATCATTTATTATGCGTTTTTCGATGCCTCCAGAAACATAAGAAAATTTATTTCCGTTTTCTTTTTCGATTGAGACCCTAATAACTTGTTCTGAATCCGCAACAACCGCTAAGTTTGGGTTGTGGGTAACCATAATGATCTGACGTCGTTTTTTTGGCTTCTTTTATGAATGGCACTAAGACTTCTGCAACACTCTTATTGTCCAAGTTGTCTTCGGGCTGATCAATAATGAGAGGGACATCTTCTTTGTCTAGAACAAGGTAGAAGACAAGCAACAAAGCACCTTTTTCGCCGGGTGAAAGTTCGGCTAGGCTTTTCCCGTTTTGGCTCAAGTCATAATGAGATATAAGATAGTCTAAACCAAAAAGGTAATCATAAAATTCTTTCCGATCTCTGACTAAGTCAGTAATGGATGTTTTTTCTTCTGGTTGTGTGTTTATATTATGTTCAAGAGCATAAATCATTTTTTCTTGGAAGTTTGCCACACTCTCCTTGCTGTTCCAGCATGTTACAGCAATTAATTTTTCCTGTAGCGTTTTTTTGCTGCCTTCCCTGCTGTAGAATGAGCCGGTTTTATTTCTCAGCAAGTGGGACAATAGATGATAAGAAAAATCTGGAATTAAGGAAAATGAACTTGAAATGCTTAAGTCTACAGCATTTGATTTTTGAAGTTGCTCGTCAATATTTGATTTGACGTAATCATAGATAGATTTGATTTGTGCTTTATGGTTATAGATTTTTTTGGAAATTTCGATGCGTTCTTTTTTTTAATGTAATGAGTTCGTTTGGTGTTTCGTTTTTTTATTGAATTTTAATTTTTTGTGACAGTAGGCTAATCTCTTTTTTTGATTTGTTCCTTTTTCTCTTTCCATTCATTTAAGTCTGTTGAGTAAGTTATGTAGCTTTGTTCATGTGTACTAAAATTTCAGAACTAAGAGTTTTTTATTTTGTTTTTTTACAATGCTCTATTTTTTTCATTCAGGGTCAATTCATCATATTTTCTATGTATATTTGGGATCATAGGTTTAGATAATTGAATTTCACAATCTCGATTTAATTTTTCTAATTTTTGTATTTGATTATCAATTATGGAATTGTTGAATTTGATATGAATAAGTTCATAAGCATTAATATTATTAGCTTTTAATATAGAATCATATTGGTTAGTTATATTGTTTAAAGATTTAATCTTGTCTGTAATAGCATCTTTATAGTTAGATAGTGTTGCTACTGTTAACTTATTACTAGTAAGAGATTCAGTGAGTAGAGTTTTATTACTATTAAGTTTCTCTTTTTTCTCCTCCCAACCATCAAGTTGAATACGTTTTTCTTTTACCTCCTCAGTATCAGCCTTTGATTTTGGATCTATTACCTCTTTTGGTAGTTCTTTTAAATGGGCTTGCAACTCTTCTTGCTTTAGCTTGAGAGCGCTTTCTTTTTTCTTTTTGGAACTCTGGAGTGAGTAAATTCTCTTTTTTTATAATTTCTGTATTAAGTTTTGAGAGCTTGTCTTTAAGAGTTGCTATTTCAATATCTACAGTTTGTTTTTTAAATTCCAGAAGATCAGAAAATGAATTTTGGCCTAATCGATCGTGTGCTGGGATATATTGGAATACAACTTTTTCAATTTCAGCTCTAAAATTCTCAGTTTTATCTATTTCGTTACAAACTTTCTCAAAATAGCTCTGAGGTAGGTATCGAGCTCGTGAGACAAGGGCAGAATCGATATTATGGTCTAATAAGCGCTTATCAGAGGTGGAGCCACTTCGGAACGTTAGTTGGGCTGCGAATCGGTCCGCTAGTCCCTTTTTTTTTAAAACGATCTTTATCTAAAAATGTGTAGTCGGTAGAATGTTCACCGTCAGCGCAAAGTGCAGTAATATCCGCTAAAGCACTTTTTCCGCTTCCTTTATTGCCGATAATTGTAATAAGTTCAGGGTTTAAGGGGATATCTACGTGCTCAAACCAAATGCTTTGTTGGTCTTTATCGCTAACCCGATTTATCGTAATTTTGTCGAGAAATTTGGCAGGCTCGTTTTTAAGTCTTGTAAGCACATCAGGCTGTGACCCGATAAAAAATCTTTCTTCTGGTTCATTAAGAGCATATTTCAACCCTTCGAAGTTAGGGCTTCCTTTAATCCAGCAGTTTTGTTTTACCGTATAATCAAGAGCATTATGATTGTCAGAGCATAAAATCATAGGGATTTCGCGGTTAATTGTTGGAAAAACAAACTTTCTATATCCTTCTTGATCTTTTTCTTGACCAAGTTCGTATATATCAACCAGATTCGCTAGGTCTGTTTTCTGAGCCATTGTATGCGGGAGGGCATTTGTAATGTTTTCAACAGAGTTTGATTTTTGCCCCGCGTGAATTGTTGTAATTCCACCAAGGCTTTTGATTAATTTTATTGTATCATCTATGTCGCAATAGACTTCATTTCTTTTCTTTGGGTTGGAGCCGTAAGTGTTTGCTATGGCGGTTTTGTTTTTAATTTGTCCCCAGATGAATTCAAGATTTGTTTTTTCTGAAAAAATTCCGATATAGTGTACTGGTTCACGTCCTCTAGCTTCAGCTAAAAATTCAATTCCGGGGAGAACTGTTATTCCTAGAGGCTTTCCTAGGTCAGCAAGTTCTTGGTAACGATTTATATTGATATAATGATGATCAGTAATAGCAAAGACTGAAATATCGTTGTGGGCCATGCTGTTAATAATATCTTGATTCGTAACATTTCTGTTTTTATAGCAAAGATTTGAGTCTGGTGTGTGAACATGAAGATCCCATTTATGCCATTCAGAGCCGCGTGAACTCATAATGCCCCCCATAATGTATATGTATTGTGTAATATGATTTATTTGTGTTTCTATTTGTAAAAAGTGGAGTGGGTTAGGTCAATAACTTCATGTTATTGTTTTTTCTGCCCCAACACCCCCAATTTCCCGACATACTCCATAAAACGCACTACGCTGCATACCAATACTTCAATAAAGGAAGGTTGGTATGCAGCGTTTTTTATTATCTCCTAACTTCTATTTAGACGAATTTTGTCGCAGCCAGACGGCGGAGCGGTTAGGGCGTTCCATTGTTGTAGAGCAGGACTCCGAGATCTTTCAGAATCTGAAACAGTTGTGCGCCACAGTCTTACAGCCGTTGCGTGATGAGCTTGGTGTTAGCATTACCATTACGAGTGGTTATCGTCCTAAGTGGCTGAATGACCATATCGGCGGTAGCCAGACGAGCTATCACTTGTTTGGACTGGCTGCTGATCTCGTTGTTCCGGGCGTTCCTCCTTTGCAGGTAGCTCAAGCTTTTGAGCGGCTGAGCCTGCCATTCCAACAAGTCATCAATGAATATGGTTCGTGGACGCACGTAGCAGTTCCTCCGATCGGAGAGGAGCCGTTACGACAGTCTCTTACTTTCGCGCACAATGGTGAGCAGCGTTGCGTTAAGGCCGGACTGCATAACGTGGTGCAGGCATAGCATATGGCGATACTATCTATCATCTCCGGTCTGTGCGCCTTTGCCCCGACTATTGCCAAATGGATTGGTGGCGACAGTGCGGAAAAAGTCACAACGCAGGTTGTGGGCATGGCAAAGGCCATTACGGGAACGGATTCCGACGATGCGGCGCTTGCCGCCTTGCAGCAGAATCCAGAGCTTGCCCTCCAGTTTCAACAGGCATGGCAGAGCTACGAGCTCGGCTTGGAAAAAGAGCTTACCAAGCGTCATGAGG
>NZ_WYDS01000042.1 GCF_009914765.1 Halodesulfovibrio sp. MK-HDV
CTCTTTGACAATTAAATAGCGAATCGGATTGATTTAGAGATCAGCTAGCGTTGTTCGTTGCTTCGGTAACGGACAATTCAATACAGAATTATTAAACTGGAGAGTTTGATTCTGGCTCAGATTGAACGCTGGCGGCGTGCCTAACACATGCAAGTCGAACGCGAAAGTCTCTTCGGAGACGAGTAGAGTGGCGCACGGGTGAGTAACGCGTGGATAATCTACCTATTGGTACGGGACAACAGTTGGAAACGACTGCTAATACCGTATACGCTGGAAACGGGAAAGGGGGCCTCTTCTTGAAAGCTCTCGCCAGTAGATGAGTCCGCGTTTCATTAGCTAGACGGTGGGGTAACGGCCTACCGTGGCAACGATGAATAGCAGGCCTGAGAGGGTGGCCTGCCACACTGGGACTGGAACACGGCCCAGACTCCTACGGGAGGCAGCAGTGGGGAATATTGCGCAATGGACGAAAGTCTGACGCAGCGACGCCGCGTGGAGGATGAAGGTTTTCGGATCGTAAACTCCTGTCAAGAGGGAAGAAACCTATTAGGAATAATACTCTTAGTAATTGACGGTACCTCTAGAGGAAGCACCGGCTAATTCAGTGCCAGCAGCCGCGGTAATACTGAAGGTGCAAGCGTTAATCGGAATCACTGGGCGTAAAGCGCTCGTAGGTGGCTTTGTAAGTCAGATGTGAAAGCCCACGGCTCAACCGTGGAATTGCATTTGATACTGCATCGCTAGAGTATAGGAGAGGGAAGTGGAATTTCTGGTGTAGGAGTGAAATCCGTAGAGATCAGAAGGAACACCGGTGGCGAAGGCGACTTCCTGGACTATTACTGACACTGAGGAGCGAAAGCGTGGGGAGCAAACAGGATTAGATACCCTGGTAGTCCACGCCGTAAACGATGGGTACTAAGTGTCGGAGGCTTGACCTTCGGTGCTGTAGTTAACGCGTTAAGTACCCCGCCTGGGGAGTACGGTCGCAAGGCTGAAACTCAAAGAAATTGACGGGGGCCCGCACAAGCGGTGGAGTATGTGGTTTAATTCGATGCAACGCGAAGAACCTTACCCAGGCTTGACATCCTGCGAATGTCCTAGAAATTAGACAGTGCCCTTCGGGGAATGCAGTGACAGGTGCTGCATGGCTGTCGTCAGCTCGTGCCGTGAGGTGTTGGGTTAAGTCCCGCAACGAGCGCAACCCCTATCCTTAGTTGCCAGCAAGTAATGTTGGGCACTCTAGGGAGACTGCCCGGGTTAACCGGGAGGAAGGTGGGGACGACGTCAAGTCATCATGGCCCTTACGCCTGGGGCTACACACGTACTACAATGGTGCATACAAAGGGTTGCGATACCGTGAGGTGGAGCTAATCCCATAAAGTGCATCCCAGTCCGGATAGGAGTCTGCAACTCGACTCCTTGAAGTCGGAATCGCTAGTAATCCTGGATCAGCATGCCAGGGTGAATGCGTTCCCGGGCCTTGTACACACCGCCCGTCACACCACGAAAGTTGGTTCTACCCGAAACCAGTGAGCTAACCAGCAATGGAGGCAGCTGTCTACGGTGGGGCTGATGATTGGGGTGAAGTCGTAACAAGGTAGCCGTAGGGGAACCTGCGGCTGGATCACCTCCTTTAAAGAAAAATAATCCGATTCGCTATTTAATTGCAAAGAGTTTTGCGTTGACCAGCTTATGGTCGCATGCTCTTTACAACTAAATGACACAGCAGCCTTTCTAATGAGAGAGATTGCTGTAACTAAAGTACCGCCGGCAGGCGATTCTTTTGTCATTAGGCTGAATGGGCCTGTAGCTCAGTTGGTTAGAGCGCACGCCTGATAAGCGTGAGGTCGGAAGTTCAAATCTTCCCAGGCCCACCATCTACCCAAGTGGGGGCGTAGCTCAGCTGGGAGAGCACCTGCCTTGCACGCAGGGGGTCAACGGTTCAATCCCGTTCGCCTCCACCATTTTGGTGGAACAGCATACAGTTCTTTTACAAGTAAATTTTTGGTAGTGGTCATTACTTAAATGATAAGTAGTGGTAACAATCCAAGTATTATACTTGGCTGAAACCTTCGGGTTTCTGCTCTTTTACAATCGATAGGGACGGAAAAGAATGTCCGTAGAAAAATAAGTTATTAAGGGCAACTGGCGGATGCTTGGCACTAGAAGGCGATGAAAGACGTGGTAGGCTGCGATATGCTATGGTGAGGAGCCAAACATCCTTTGACCCATAGATTTCTGAATGGGGAAACCCAGCGGGAGTAATGTCCCGTTATCTCTTTACTGAATACATAGGTTTAGAGAGGCTAACCGGGGGAAGTGAAACATCTCAGTACCCCGAGGAAAGGAAATCAAACGAGACTCTCTTAGTAGCGGCGAGCGAACGGGGAATAGCCCAAACCGTCATGTTTCGACATGGCGGGGTTGTAGGGCAGTCATTACGTGATTCATTATTAGATAGGGGAACAAGCTGGGAAGCTTGACCGTAGAGGGTGAAAGTCCCGTACCTGAAGTCGAACATGACACAGACTGTTCCTGAGTACCGCGGAACACGAGAAACTCCGTGGGAATCTGGGAGGACCATCTTCCAAGGCTAAGTACTAACTAGTGACCGATAGTGAACCAGTACCGTGAGGGAAAGGTGAAAAGAACCCCTGTTAGGGGAGTGAAATAGAACCTGAAACCAGTTGCCTACAAGCTGTGGGAGCATCCTTGAGATGTGACCGCGTGCCTTTTGCATAATGAGTCAGCGAGTTAATTTACTGTGCAAGGTTAAGCGAAAGTGGAGCCGTAGCGAAAGCGAGTCTGATAAGGGCGACAAGTACAGTGGATTAGACCCGAAACCAGGTGATCTATCCATGAGCAGGTTGAAGCTCAGGTAAAACTGAGTGGAGGACCGAACCAGTATCGGTTGAAAACGATTTGGATGACTTGTGGATAGGGGTGAAAGGCCAATCAAACCTGGTGATAGCTGGTTCTCTCCGAAATATATTGAGGTATAGCCTCGAGGTAGTTTAACGGGGGTAGAGCACTGACAGGGCTAGGGGGCTCACCAGCTTACCAAACCCTATCAAACTCCGAATACCGTATAAATGATCCTCGGGAGTCAGACTGCGACTGAGAAGGGCCGTAGTCGAAAGGGAAACAGCCCAGACCGACAGCTAAGGCCTCCAAATCCATACTCAGTGGAAAAGGCGGTGGAATTTCCTAGACAGCCAGGAGGTTGGCTTAGAAGCAGCCATCCTTTAAAGAAAGCGTAATAGCTCACTGGTCTAGAGATTCTGCGCCGAAAATGTAACGGGGCTAAGTATGGTGCCGAAGCTTCGGATCAGCACTTTGTGCTGGTGGTAGGAGAGCGTTCTCTACTGGTTGAAGGTGTGCTGTGAAGCATGCTGGACGGTAGAGAAGTGATTATGCTGACATGAGTAACGATAAGATGGGTGAGAAACCCATCCGCCGTAAGCCCAAGGTTTCCGGGGTAAAGGTAATCTGCCCCGGGTTAGTCGGCCCCTAAGGCGAGGCTGAAAAGCGTAGTCGATGGGAAACAGGTTAATATTCCTGTACTTGTATAGATGTGCGATGGAGGGACGGAGTAGGATAGACACGCTGGCTGTTGGAATAGCCAGTGCAAGTGCGTAGGGTTGAGGTATAGGCAAATCCGTACCTCTACATGCCTGAGACACGATGCGGAGTTCGCAAGAACGTAAGGTGTTGAGTCCATGCTTCCAAGAAAAGCTTCTAAGTTTAGTCTATGCAAACCGTACCGCAAACCGACTCAGGTGGGCGGGATGAGTAATCCAAGGCGCTCGAGAGAACTGTAGTTAAGGAATTCGGCAAAATGACCCCGTAACTTCGGGATAAGGGGTGCTCCTTGTTGTTAGTTTCCTCGCGAAACAAAGCAACGGAGAGCCGCAGAGAAATGGCGGTGGCGACTGTTTACTAAAAACATAGGTCTATGCAAAGTCGTAAGACGACGTATATGGACTGACGCCTGCCCGGTGCCGGAAGGTTAAGGGGAGTTGTTAGCTTCGGCGAAGCAGCGAACCGAAGCCCCGGTAAACGGCGGCCGTAACTATAACGGTCCTAAGGTAGCGAAATTCCTTGTCGGGTAAGTTCCGACCTGCACGAATGGCGTAACGATCTCCGCACTGTCTCAACTACAGACTCGGTGAAATTGAATTCGCGGTGAAAATGCCGTGTACCCGCAGCAAGACGGAAAGACCCTGTGCACCTTTACTATAGCTTGACATTGGGTTTTGGGCTAGCATGTGTAGGATAGGTGGGAGGCTTTGAAGCAGGCACGCTAGTGTTTGTGGAGCCAACCTTGAAATACCACCCTTGCTAGTCTAAGGCTCTAATCCTCTACCGTTATCCGGTTAGGAAACAGTGTCTGGTGGGTAGTTTGACTGGGGCGGTCGCCTCCTAAAGAGTAACGGAGGCATACAAAGGTTCGCTCAGACTGATTGGAAACCAGTCGTTGAGTGCAAACGCATAAGCGAGCTTGACTGTAAGAGAGACATCTCGAGCAGGAACGAAAGTTGGTGTTAGTGATCCGGTGGTTCCGCATGGAAGGGCCATCGCTCATTGGATAAAAGGTACGCCGGGGATAACAGGCTGATCGCGCCCAAGAGTTCACATCGACGGCGCGGTTTGGCACCTCGATGTCGGCTCATCACATCCTGGGGCTGAAGCAGGTCCCAAGGGTACGGCTGTTCGCCGTTTAAAGTGGTACGCGAGCTGGGTTTAAAACGTCGTGAGACAGTTTGGTCCCTATCTGCTGTGGGCGTAGGAGATTTGAAAGGAGTTGCCCCTAGTACGAGAGGACCGGGGTGAACGAACCTCTGGTGGGTCAGTTGTCGTGCCAACGGCATAGCTGAGTAGCTACGTTCGGAAGGGATAACCGCTGAAAGCATCTAAGCGGGAAGCCTCACTTAAGATAAGATCTCCCTCTCATTAATTGAGCTAAAGGACCCTGGTAGACCACCAGGTTGATAGGCTGGGTGTGTAAGGGCAGTGATGCCTTCAGCTAACCAGTACTAATAGTCCGTGAGCCTTATTTTTCTACACTAAATCATTCTTTTCCTCCCTATTAGATTAATATTTTAGGGTTCGTCCTTTGACGTGGCAGTAAGGTAAATATTACCGCCTTTCCAAAGCACTGACCCGACATATTTTTCTTGGTGGCCATGGAGGTTGGGGTATACCCGATCCCATTCCGAACTCGGAAGTCAAGCCAACCATCGCCGATGATACTGCAGGGGAGCCTGTGGGAAAGTAGGTCGCTGCCAAGATTTATTTCAAAAAGCCCGTTAGCTTTATAGCTAACGGGCTTTTT
>NZ_WYDS01000043.1 GCF_009914765.1 Halodesulfovibrio sp. MK-HDV
TTGTCATTCCCGCCCTCTTTCTTGACTGCCGTAATACCGCCAACCGCCTCATACGCCGCCATGACAATCGCCATCTGCTTAATAGTTTCGGGCACGTCCTGAAGCGGAAGCACATAATGTTGGCGCAGCGTGTCATCAATGACTCGGCTCACACTTCCCATCTTTCTTTCCACAATTCCCGGCGTGACCTTGTCTGCTGCATCAAGGTAGCCCTTCGGGATAACGTCGTATAAGTTAGCTAACTCGCAATAGGACATGCTCATTTCTCGCGTTTTGAACTAGTTTTGAACTAGTGTTTATACAGTAGTGCGCCCAACGCTTCGGCAGGCTTGGTAAAGCCCGCCCAGAAGCGATATGGGCTTTACGCCAACACGGTAGCCTTAATTGTAGCTTTGGGAGCGACAGCAGGGAGGGGTTTGGATTCGCCGATAAGCATATATTTGCTTGGGTTATCCATTTTAAGTGGCTTTACAAACATAGGCATAGCTTGCAGATTGGAATCTAGATCATCAATAGGACCGTAAAATAAGGCGGTATTGCCCGTAGCAATCATGCGGATTTCTTTAGGCGCAAGCTTTGCCTTTACGGTATCGTTTTCTGGATCAGGATATGTTTCTGCCATCTTTTTAATTTTGTGGCCGCCCAAATTAATAGAGCCATCATCCATAATTTTCACAGGAATTTTCGGCTTATCTGTAGCTTCAATGAGTGTGAGAATAGTGGTAAATGCAAGCACACCCGCAAACGTAACTTTTTCTCCACCATGCCCGGCCTTGTCGAGCTTGCTACTCATTTCTTCCAACGTCTTGTAAATAGACATCATGCTTGCATCAGCATGATTCCATTTTTCCTGTGCAGTAGTGTCGTACGTAAGCACGGCACCATATTGCACCGTGTAGGTTGCATAACTTCCGTTAGATTCAAGCAATGGGTAGCTAATACTTCCATCAAACACAGCTTGTGCACAAAGCACGGCAGCAGTAAGGCGTGCAGTTCTACGAAGAGCAAGCTGCTTACGTTCTGCCCACTGTTCCAACGTAGTAGAGTTAGCCAGCTTTAAATTGTTAAGCGTCACACCATCAATATCGTCATGAATACGGACGGGAAGCGGCTCTACGTAGGTATTAAGCGTAACATCACCACGTAGCGGAATAGAGGCCGCGCCGCGATGTACCACCGGAACAGCTCCGACAACCTGCTGGATATCTGACACCGGAATTACCGGGGACTCTACAGTCTGCCGTACTTCTGGCGGAAAGAGCGTATCCATGACTACGTCTTTAATTATTGGCGCATTCTGGAAACGCTTAGCGATTCGTACCGCTGTAAAATATGGTTTTAAATCAAACATAATTGTCCTTCTTACTTAGTGCTGCTTACTCGCAGTAAATATGACGTTCTTCGAGCTTCACTGTAATCGCAGCATCAAGGGCAGCATTATCTTTAACCGTAACCAACTCACGCTTAACACCGCCCAAAACACAAAGGGTGACACTTACGTCGTCTGCGGCTGCGGCCTTTGTTGCAATGCCTTTCACAGCTAAATCGCCTGACGGGTCAAATTCAATTGCCTCGGCACTGCTCATTGCAGCAATGCCGCCAAAAGGAATCACTACCCCTGCCTTTTTAGGATAAGTGCGCACCACATGCGGTCCGCTGCCAGAAATTACAATTTCTACAGTGTATGAATGCTGTACTGATGCATTATGCTTTCCCATAACAGCCTCCTAAAACTTTCCGGCAAGACCGCTTAGGTCTGCGGTTTCACCACCCTGCTGTGGATTGGTATCAGCTGCAGAGAACTCAAAAAGACCATGCTCTTTGCGGCCTTCAACCCATGACCAAAAATGATCGGCCAGCGGCTTTTTACCTTCACCTGCGCTAAAACTGATGTCATCACCACCTTCCAAAACCTTGGCGAACTCAGCTATCTGCTCTTTTTCTGCGGGCAGCACTTTGCCTTCGGTAATCAGCTTTTCCACTTTGGCGGCACGAGATGCAGAAGCCTGTTCTTCAGCTGTCTTTGCAAGCTTCCCTTCTGCTTCAGCTCGGGCTTGGGTTTCCTTTTCCCGTGCGGATTCAGCCGCTGTCTTCGCGTCCTGCTCCGCTTTAAGTTTTGCTTCAAGATCAGCAATCTTTTTGTCTTTTTCGTCCATTGTTGCCTGTTCCTCAGTTTGAAAATTTGCAAACATGAGCGCCCCATCTTCACCTTCTGAAAGTTGAATGCCACCAAGCCCGTCAATGGCTGGTGCAGCAGCACCAAGCAGCCCTACGTGCTTAAGCTTCCAAGGCTCTCCAAATTTAGGAGGAAAAACGGAAATACTCTTGCTCAAGTAGCGTCCACTATAGACTTCATTTTTCAACTCGTCGGGAACTGAGGCATATAGGGCAAACAAAATGTCACCCTCCCGTTTAAGCTCTGCAACATGCCCAAACGCTGGGTCTTCCACTTTAGGATGCCCTTTAACCACTGGTGGCTTGTAGGTTTCCGGAACAAAGCTTTTAACCAGCTCGTCCAGTTTTGATTTTGTGATCGTCACCTGCTTACCGGACATGGCGGTAAACGTGCCAGTGCGTGCAATCTTATCCCAGTTCTTCATAGGTACTCCTCAAATATGATCTCGCAATAAAAGAAATGCGCGTTAACACACCGTGTTAACGCGCTTAAAGTTATTATTCACGATAAAGTAGTATTCCTTCTCGCTGCCTCTCTAGAGATTCCAGCCTTGTCTTTTTGTTTCCGATGTTCGGCGTAAAAGAAGCTGCACCTGACCACTTGCGGCCGTTCACCAGATTAAAAATAGCGAATCCTCCAGCTTTGCCATCTTCCCCGGCAAACACTCGTAGCATCCGCAATACATGCGCAGGCTTTCCTGCAAGCATTGACGGCACTTTCCAGACTTCAAACGGCCTCTTGATGGTTCTGGCCAATAGCTTCAGGTACTGCTCGTGTCCGGAGCCTTTTACTTTCCACTTACCTGTCTTTTTATCGATAAACAGGTGCTTGTTGATAACAAGAGGATGCCCACACGGAAGTGTATGCAGGATTGAGCCATCAACATCGGACAAGCCAAATTCGTTTAGAAATGCTTTTGCGTATTGCTCTGAAGCTAGCCCTTCGGAAAGTAGATCAGCATCTACCACGGGCAAAACATGACGGTCACCAAGCTCATGTAATGGCGGTTTACACGCGTCTCCTTTATGCACAGCAAACTCAACAGGAGTGCGGCACATTGTTGTTCGCACTGTTGATACCAACTGAGATTCATCTTTAAGCTCAGACGCTGTAAGCCCTGCGTGCCATTCCTTTCCGACATTGGTAGAAAAACCTGCATCCGGCTTTGGTCGTACTGGAGGAAGTGGTTCACCTGTAGTTGAATGAGTGGCGTGCACAATATCCGGCATATCCTTTTCAGGCTTCAGACCACGCTTACGCATCTGAAAATCTGACAAAGTCTGCACCGAACAACGACAAGCAAAGCCATTAGGCGGATAAAACGTATCCCAAAATTCGTGGTCATGCGGATAGACTTTTCCGTGTAACGCCAAATGATCTAGACGACTGCGGTCGTCACCCACGGCAACATATCGCCAATACGGGCGACTTTTAGCTGCTCGTTTCATTTGAGAATAGCGACCTGCCATATAGGCGCTCTGAATATTGGTGCGGTAAATGTTTGCAAGTTGCCACGGGCGCAGCGTTGCTTCTTTGGCTACATCCGCGACACGCTTTTTGAAGTCATTAAAGGTCTCGCCATCTTCAATGGCGTTGCCTATTGCGGTCTGCATAATTGCCACCTGATCTGCACGTGCAAGACTACTCACTGCGAAGGCACGAGAACGAGCTTCATCACCCATCTGTTTAAATTCACCACTTGAAACGGGAACTTTAGTTTTCCAATAAGCAATTGCCTCGGCAGGAACTAGCGCAATAGGTTTAATCATCGCTATTACCTGCTGCATATTGCCCATACATAGCAGCACCGTTTAACACTTCAGACATAAACGCGGCCTGCTCGTCCTCCGTCATATCTTGCGGAACAAGCTCTTCCAACAAGAGCTGCATATCTTCCCAAGACTCCGCGTTTTCAGCTGCCGCCTGAACTTGCCGCATAAATTTCTCATTTTGGGTGACAACATCTGGCAACACACTTTCAACAACTGTATCTATCTGCTGCTGAAATACGTCCGGCTTTGCTTCTTCAGGAGCTGCAAAACTTTCTTCTTTCTCTTCATGTTGCTTTTCATTGTCTAGCGTACCTTTTTTCTTGTTCCTACCGTGTAGCTTGCCTACCCCGGAGTCCTCCTCTCCTTTCAGCGTAAATTCTTCTTCAGCCAACGCGTACTTTTGTACAAAATGCTGCTTTTTAAACGACACTCCGAGAGAAGCTAGCCCCTTATCCAGTTCAACACGTTCCTTGTAGTCTTCCGGTTCTATGTAGCTAAATATAGGGCTAAATGCAGAACGAAGTCGTTTGTTCACGGCGTCAAGCGTATTGACCTTAGTGTACGTCCACGCGATGTTGTTCATTGCAGTTACAACTAGTTGTGCGTCAGCTGCTGCGTAGTCTTCCAGAACGCCATAGTGTGTTTGAGCTGCTGCATTTGAATGCCCGCTGCCCATATCACTAGTCAGTGTTTGCCCTTTAAGGACTTTATTTATGGCCTTGTCCCAATGCTGTACGTAGCTGCTGTGCGCTTCGCCCTTTCCTGAAAATTGAAGCGCCTCAACCGTTGCACCACTTGGAACAACCGCCACGGCATCCTGCACCATTGATGCAAGGTTAGCCGCCATAGTATTCATCTCTACCTGAGTAGCATTTTGTCCGGCTGTTCCCAACATCCAAGGTTGTCCAAACTTCTCACAGAACCGAGTCCAGAACTCTATCCCACCACGCTTAAAGGCCACTGGCCATAAACAGCGCGATAACAAACGCAGGCCATACGGGTTCTTGTATGTAGAGAAATGTCGCACCAATACAAACTTGTACGGATGCACGGGGGCAGGATTAGAGAAAAATTCACCATGGAATTGTAGTTGATTGGCATCGTTAAAAGTAAACCACTCCACGGGCTTTGGTTCAACTTGCACCAGCTTCAGCCGACCACCATCTGGCGCAAAGGTAAGTTCTATTGGCGTCATACCGTAATACGGCGCATCAAGAATGCCGCTAAACAACACATCCATATCGATATCTTCAAGATCACGAACAAGACTGTCACACAGCTTCACGGCCTCTGCTTCAGGTTCTGCTCCTGCAGGTGCACCCGGAACAAACTGATACTGGCGCTTATTCAGCGTCATGAGCTTGCGTCCCTGAACTGCCTGCG
>NZ_WYDS01000044.1 GCF_009914765.1 Halodesulfovibrio sp. MK-HDV
AGTGAAGAAATTTCTCAAGAAATGTGGAAAGAGGTTGATTGTGTTATCGAGCGCCATCGTGAAACTCCCGGAGCGCTGATTACAGTACTTCGCGAAGCACAAAATGTTGTGGGTTGGTTCCCGCAGGCGCTTATCGAATATATTGCAAAGGGGATGAATATTCCTTCAAGCGATGTGTTCGGTGTGGTTTCATTTTATTCCCTCTTTTCCCTTAAGCCTAAAGGGCGCAACTCCATTAAGGTTTGTACCGGTACAGCCTGTTATGTAAAAGGTGCGCGCGAAGTAATTGGTCGAATTTCCGGCGAGTATAACATTGCGGAAGGCGAAACAACCGAAGACAGACGCTTTGATCTTGAAGGCGTTCGCTGTGTCGGCGCTTGTGGTCTGGCTCCTGCTATGGTTGTTGATGGGGATATCCATGGTGATGTGACCGCAGAGTCCGTTTTGAAAATTTTAGAAAAGTATTCTTAACGGAGAGCCTATGACACATGTAACTCCTCAAAAGCTTACAGAGATGCAGCAGGAATATGCTGCTCGTATCTCCGAGCCGAATATTCGCCATCTTTTGATTTGCGGCGGTACAGGCTGCCATGCCACCGGCAGTTTGAAAGTGAAAGATGCGCTGCACGAAGAAATTGCAAAGCACGGGCTGGAAGATACTGTTCGTATTGTCGAAACAGGTTGTAACGGTTTCTGTGCGCTTGGCCCATTGATGGTTGTTCATCCTGATAATGTTTTTTATCAGAAAATGACCAGAGATGATGTTGCTGAAATCGTCAGTGAGCATCTTGTTAATCATAAGCCGATTGAACGTCTTATGTATAAAGATCCGCAGTCTAAAAAGCGGGTTCCACTCTTCTCCGACATTCCATTTTTTGCATTACAGAAGCCATGGACGCTGCGCAATAAGGGGATCATTAATCCTGAATCCATCGAAGACTATATTGGTCGCGAAGGGTATATCGGGCTCTCTAAAGTCCTGCTGGAGATGCAGCCGTCTGACATTATCGATGAGATGAAAGCGGCCGGTATTCGTGGTCGTGGCGGTGCCGGTTTCCCGACTGGCATGAAATGGTCTTTTGCAGCACAGAACGACAGTGACATTAAATATGTGCTCTGTAACGCGGACGAGGGTGACCCCGGCGCGTTTATGGACAGAAGTATTCTGGAAGCTGATCCTCATGCTGTGCTGGAAGGGATGACCATTGCTGCACGCGCGATTAATGCAACAGAAGGCTATATTTACTGTCGCTCAGAATATCCGCTTGCTATTAAACGTGTACAAATTGCCATTGATCAAGCTCGCGAAATGGGTTTGCTCGGTGAAAATATTATGGGCACGGGCTTCTCTTTTGACATCTTTATCTATCAGGGTGCCGGTGCGTTTGTGTGTGGTGAAGAAACCGCACTTATGCGCTCCATCGAAGGCAAACGGGGCATGCCAATTCCGCGTCCTCCGTTCCCGGCCGCTCAGGGTCTATGGAAGAAACCTACCATTCTTAACAACGTAGAAACCCTTGCAAACGTCGCGCAGATTATGGTTAACGGCGGCAAGTGGTATTCCTCCATTGGTACAGAGAACAGCAAGGGCACAAAAGTGTTCGCACTTTCCGGCGATGTCAATAATATCGGACTGGTTGAAGTACCTATGGGCACTTCACTGCGTTCCATTGTGTACGATATTGGCGGCGGTATCCCTAAGAAACGCAAGCTGAAAGCTGTGCAGCTTGGTGGTCCTTCCGGCGGGTGTATTCCAGAAGAGCATATGGATGTTGTTGTCGACTACGAAGAAATCGCTAAAGTTGGTGCCATCATGGGCTCCGGCGGTGTTATCGTGATGGATGACAAAACCTGCATGGTCGATATGGCTCGTTTCTTCCTTGAGTTTATTCAGGAAGAATCTTGCGGTAAATGTACCCCGTGTCGAGAGGGCACACGTAGGCAGTTGGAAATTCTGGAACGTATTTGCGAAGGACATGGTAAACCGGAAGATATTTCTCTGATTGAAGAGTTGTCTGAAATGATTACCGGTTCAGCGTTATGCGGACTGGGGCAGACTGCTTCCAACCCTGTTCTTTCTGTTCTCCGTCATTTCCGTGAAGAATTTGAAGCGCATATCTTTGATAAGAAATGTCCAGCCAAGCGCTGTCCGGCGCTGGTGGAATTCAAAGTAATTGATGAGCGTTGTAAAAAATGCGGCAAATGTGCGTCTGTCTGTCCTGTTGGGGCAGTGGATTGGAAGAAGAAAGAAGTTGCAAAAATCAATACGGATTTGTGTGTGCAGTGTATGAGCTGTTACTCCGCATGTCCGTTTGATGCCATAGATTAGGCGGTGACACATGAGTACCTTAGAACTGACCATTAATGGCAAGGGCTATGCGTTCACCCAAGGTGAAACCATTCTGGATGTGGCGCGCAGAAACGATATTTTTATTCCAACATTATGCTATTTGAAAAATGCTTCACCAACAGGTGCATGTCGCATGTGTGTGGTGGAAGTAAAAGGTGCACGTTCCCTTATCGCTGCATGTACAGCACCGGCGGGTGCAGGCATGGATGTGCAGACAGAATCCAGGCCTGTTGTGAAATCACGTAAAATGAACTTGGAATTGTTGCTTTCCTCCGGTTCGCATGACTGTTTGCTTTGTCCTTCCACAGGCGATTGCCGTTTGCAGGATTTAGCATTCCGCTACAATGCAACAGGTAAGCGATTTGAACGTCCAAAGCCTAAATATCAGCCGGACTTTTCTAATCCGTTTTTAATTCGCGATTTTTCCAAATGTATTTTGTGTGGACGTTGTGTTCAGGCTTGTAAAGAAGTGCAGGTTAACAACGCCATTGATTTTGGATATCGCGGCAGTGATGCAAAGATTATTGCAAAATGTGATCTGCCGTTAGGCGATTCTGATTGTGTTTTCTGCGGTGAGTGTTTGCAGGTTTGTCCTGTAGGAGCGCTCAGTTTGAAGAAGGCACGCCAGAAGCCTCGTGTTTGTGAGACTGAAGTTGTTCGTACAACATGCGCCTATTGCGGCGTAGGTTGTCAGATGAATCTGCATGTAAAAGACAATGTTGTGCAGATGATAAACGGAGTTGATGTTACTCCGAACAACGGTAGCCTTTGTGTAAAAGGTCGCTTTGGGATGCAGTTTATTAACTCAGACGAACGACTGACGACACCGCTTATTCGCAAAGACGGCGAGCTTGTTCCTGCAGAATGGGATGAAGCTTTAGACCTGATTGCCGAAAAATTAGGCGGATATAAAACAGAAAACGGTGCGGATTCCATAGGTGTTCTTGCCTCTGCCCGTTGTACTAACGAAGAAAATTATCTTTTTCAGAAGTTTGCACGCGCAGTTATCGGGACAAATAATGTCGACCACTGCGCACGGTACTGACACTCTCCTACGGTAGCCGGTCTGGCTGCCGCATTTGGAAGTGGTGCTGCGACAAACCCGATTGATGACCTGAAAAATGCCGACACGGTACTTATTACAGGCTCAAACATTACTGAGAACCATCCTGTGATGGGTGCTGCGCTTAAGCGTGCAATCACACAGCACGGGACAAAACTGATTGTGTCAGACCCGCGCAAGATAGATGTTGTACGCTTTGCAGATGTCTGGCTACGGGCCCAGCCGGGTACAGATGTGATCTGGATTAACGCACTTGTGCATGTTATTTTGCGCGATGGTCTGCACGATCAGGAGTATATCGATGAACGCACAGAAGAATTCACAGCCTATTCGCAATCCCTTGCGCCATTCACTCCGGAGCACGCAGAGAAGATGTGCGGTATTCCGGTTGCTGAGCTTGAAAAAGCAGCGCACTTGTATGCCAAAGGGCGAGCCGCAATCCTCTACTGTATGGGAATCACCCAGCACGTAAGTGGGACAGATAACGTAAAGGCGCTCGCAAACCTTGCCATGTTATGCGGTAACATTGGTATAAAAGGTGGCGGCTTGAATCCGTTACGCGGGCAAAATAACGTACAGGGTGCCTGTGATATGGGCGCACTTCCTGTAACGTATCCTGCCTATGGAAAGGTTACAGACGATGCAGTCCGTGCTCGTTTTGAAGCAGCATGGGGTGTTAAATTGTCTCCTTCTAATGGCATGACATCGCGACAAATGTTCGATGCTGTGGATACAGGTTCACTTAAAGCGATGTATCTTATTGGTGAAAATCCGGTTGTTTCCCACGCAGATTCTGCTCATGCTGTACATTGTTTAGAGAAAATTCCGTTCCTTGTGGTGCAGGATATTTTCTTAACAGAGACAGCACAGCTTGCAGATGTTGTACTGCCTGCTGCATGTTTTGCGGAAAAAGATGGCACCTTCAGCAACACAGAACGACGAGTTCAGCGTGTTCGAAAGGCTGTAAATCCACCGCAAGGCGCACGTGATGATGCACAAATTATGTGTAACATTGCTGCTAAAATGGGTGCAACGTTGGCACCGGAAGACGGAAAAAACATTGCGGCTGTCTTTGATGAGATGGCATCTGTAACGCCTTCATATGCAGGTATAACTTACGAGCGTATTGAAGAATCCGGCATTCAGTGGCCGTGTCCAGATGCAGAAAGTGAAGGCACAGAGATCTTACACGTGGGTAAATTTGTTCGCGGAAAGGGTAAGTTTCATCCTGTAAGCTTTGTTGCACCTGCAGAAGTTGTTGACGAAAAATATCCGTTAATACTCACAACGGGTCGCGTATTGTACCAATATCATACAGGAACTATGACTCGAAAAGCCGAAGGGCTTGCAGCAAAAGTTCCTACAGCGTATATAGAAATGAGTAGCAATGATGCTGCAAAAT
>NZ_WYDS01000045.1 GCF_009914765.1 Halodesulfovibrio sp. MK-HDV
ACGCTGGAGGTTAGGCAAAAAAGCGACGTTTAGTTTTAATGTGTGAGTGGGAAACGTTGTTACCGACCTGTGGGCCTTTACCGCAAATAGCACATTCTTTAGCCATGGCGATTCTCCGTATATTAAAGAAAAAAAATTTATTACTTTGATTGTCACGCAAGAAGAACTTATCTAAAAGTCTTACTACAACTGCGCAAGCAAAGAGATGGGTGTATTATACCCTCGATACAAAAAAGGCAACCCTTTTCTTGACAAACAAACGCTCTCGCATGTAGAAATCCCCTTCCGCAAGAGGACACAAATATGAAACAACTTTGGCTAGCAATCAAGGACTTGCCTCCAGAAGGCAAGGAAATAATCATCAACGACCAATCCATATGGCAAAGTCCGATTGATGAATTCGCTCTTCCTTACACTATAAAGAAAGAGTTTGCAGCCCGTTTATTCCTCATCCCTCAAGAGCAGGGATGTATATTGCACGGCAGCATGACAGGTTCTGTTGCATTGCCATGCAATAGATGCACTCAAGACGCTACAATTAGCATCAACCAAAATTTTGATGAAGTATTCATACTTGACGAAGAGCTAAGTTCGGACGATACCGAACCTAATGTTCGCATCGCCAATGAAATTACTGGAATCGAAGTTGAGATTGCAGGCGTTCTTTGGGAAGAATTTGTCATCGCCCTTCCGGTCAAGCCTTTATGTAAGGCAGACTGTAAGGGTCTTTGCGCTGAGTGCGGCAAAGATTTAAACACTGGAAAATGCGAGTGTGAAGATTCATCACTCGATCCCCGCTTTGCGGTTCTTCGGAACCTTAAGGTGGATAAATAACGATTACGTCTTTCGGAATTCGTTCGAAAGCAGAATAAAGAGAGGATCTGTCATGGCTGTCCCTAAGAAAAGAGTATCCAAATCCCGTAAGGGCATGCGTCGCTCCCACCACCGTGTGGCTGTACCTTCCGTAGTATACTGCGAATGTGGCGAAGCAACACTTCAGCATCGCGTTTGTGCAGCTTGTGGCTCTTACAATGGTCGTCAGATCAGTAAGGACGATGCATAGCATCCCCGTTATAGCCGTGGACGCAATGGGCGGTGATATTGGACCGTCCGTTAACGTCCCAGGTGCTATTAAGGCTGCTCGCACCTTCGGTATCAAGGTTATTTTTGTCGGTAACGAGAAATTAATCAATGCCGAACTCGATAGGCTGCCCCTTAAAGGGGTGGCCTATGAAGTAGTGCACACCGATGAGGTGGCAGGAATGGACGAGAAGCCTTCCGATATTCTTCGTCGTAAAAAGAATGCGTCGATTCAGGTTGCATGCCGCCTTGTTAAAGAAGGCAAAGCAGATGGCATTGTCAGCGCCGGTAACTCCGGTGCTACTGTCGCATGCGGTATGTTTATCATCGGACGCATTGCTGGCGTTGAACGTCCTGCCCTTGCGAGCGTAATGCCTACAGAGAAGAACCCTATCGTTCTACTCGATGTAGGAGCCAACGTAGATTGTAAACCTCAGCACCTCTTCCAGTTTGGCCTTATGGCCAACGCCTTTGCCCGTGACCTTCTGGAGTATGAATCTCCACGAATTGGTCTTCTCTCCATTGGTGAAGAAGAAGGCAAAGGGAATACACTGGTAAAAGAAACCTACGATCTGTTCAAATTGACAGACGATATTAACTTCCTTGGAAACGTTGAGGGACGTGACCTTTTTACTGGTGAAGTTGATGTTGTTGTCTGTGACGGCTTTGTAGGTAACGTAGCCTTAAAACTCAGCGAAGGTCTTAGCACCTCCATGGGTCGGCTATTAAAACGACAGTTGATGTCTAGTACAATTGCTAAAATAGGCACCTTGCTGGCTAGAAAAGCGTTTAAAAAGTTTGCAAAAATTGTGGACTATGCCGAATATGGCGGCGCACCAGTATTGGGACTTAAGGGGATCGCGATTGTATGTCACGGCGCTTCGAATGATAAAGCTATCTTCAACGCCGTAAAAATGGCATCTATTTTCGTACGCAAAAAAACAAATGAGCGTCTAGTCGAAGCCATCAGCGCCAATCAAGAGCTGACGAGCTTTGGTAGAGCTATTAAGAACTAAAGCTGAGGCGGTGCAGTGTAACTGCGCCGTTTTATGGCTTTCCGGAAACTGCAATGAAAAAGCAATGTTACATCCGGGGATTCGGAGCATTTGTTCCTGAAAAGGTTCTAACTAACTTCGACCTCGAAAAGATGGTCGACACAAGCGACGAATGGATCAAAACCCGTACCGGAATTGAGCAGCGCCACATAGTGGCAGAAGGTCAGGCAACTTCCGACCTTACTACTCAGGCAGCAGAAGCTGCACTTGCCGATGCGAAAATGAACCGGGAAGAGTTATCCCATATTCTTGTGGCGACCTGTACTCCTGATGCTTACTGCCCAAATACAGCATGCATCACAGAGGACAAGCTTGGCTTAAAAGGCCTTATGGCTCTTGATCTAGCCGCAGCTTGTTCCGGTTTTGTGTACGGGCTAAAGGTGGCGAGCTCTCTTGCGCAGACAGAAGAAAATTCAAACGTTCTTTTGTGCGGTGGCGAGACAATGTCATCCCGTACTAACTGGGAAGATCGTAACACATGCGTTCTTTTCGGTGACGGAGCTGGCGCAGTAATCATCTCTGCCACTCCAACTGAAGATTCTACAACTATTGTAGACGTCGAACTTTCCTCTGATGGCTCTTTATGCGACCTGTTGACAATCCGCGGGGGCGGTTCAGCCTACCCCTATAAGGTTGGTCAGCCCGTCCCTGAAGAGCATTTCATTATGATGCAAGGACGCGAAGTCTTTAAACATGCTGTTCGCAGCATGGTAGGCGTGTGTAACACTCTTATGGAACGCAACGGCCTTACTCCGGACGACATCGATATTCTCCTTCCGCACCAAGCGAACAAGAGAATCATCGAAGCGGTCGGAAAAAAACTCACTATTGATAGTGAACGAGTGTTAGTAAACGTAGATAAAGTGGGTAACACATCCGCTGCATCTATTCCGATTGCACTCGGACAGGCCAAAGCAGCCGGCACACTAGAACCTGGTAAGAACATTCTGCTGACAACATTCGGCGGTGGTTTTACCTGGGGTGCAGCCCTGCTTAGAACCTAGAGATCTTATTTAATGCTACTCTCTTCCTAAAAGTTAAACATTCTTTTATGTTACACAGCTAGTTTTGGGAATTGAAGTTATACTCTCTTTGGGGTATAAGGCATTGCTTTTAACACCTAACCAGAAGTGAATAATTATGGAATTACTTTCAACTGCACTGGTTACCGGTGGCTCGCGCGGGATTGGCAAATCCATCGCTGAGCAGCTGGGTAAAGCCGGATTTCAGGTTTACCTCACATACGTTTCCAAGCCGGAAGAGGCAGAAAACGTTGCGGCTTCTATTGAAGCTGCTGGTGGTAAAGCAAAAGCGTTCAAATTAGATGTTGGCAATCCAGATGACATTGCAGCATTTTTTAAAGAAGAAATTAAAGACAAAGTGAAGCTTGATGTTCTTGTGAACAACGCTGGCATCACTAAAGATGGTCTCCTCCTTCGTATGAAGACAGAAGACTTTGATCGTGTCATTAACGTAAACCTGCGCGGAGCTTTTGTTGCCTGTAGAGAAGCAGCAAAAATCATGAGTAAACAGCGCTGCGGCCGTATCATCAACCTTACTTCTGTAGTAGGTCAGATGGGTAACGCAGGCCAAGCTAACTACTGCTCTGCTAAAGCTGGTATTATCGGTATGACAAAATCTATGGCAAAAGAACTCGGTAGCCGTAATATCACCGTGAACGCTGTTGCCCCTGGTTTTATCAAAACCGATATGACTAACGCTCTTCCAGAGACTGTGCGCAGTGAATACGAAAAGGCAATCCCTCTCAAACGCATGGGCGACGTAGAGGACATTGCAAATACAGTAGCCTTCCTTGCATCAAACAGTGCTGGCTACATCACTGGGCAAGTTATTGCCGTTAACGGCGGCATGTACTGCTAACGGACTTACGTCCGTAAAAGAACTTTACTGCTTTCTTTTGAGAAGGCAAAATAACAAAAAGTAAACAATCCATTGGAGGAATCCATGTCTGCAGAAGCAAAAGTAAAACAGATTATCATTGAGCAGCTCGGCGTATCTGAAGAAGAAGTAAAAAACGAAGCATCTTTCGTTGAAGACCTCGGCGCTGACTCCCTCGACCTTACTGAACTCATCATGGCTATGGAAGAAGAGTTCGGCATTGAAATCGACGACGACGACGCACAGAAGATCCTGAAAGTTCAGGACGCGTACAACTACGTAGCTAAACAGCAGTAGTTCGCACTGTTACAGCGTTTTATATACAGGCGTCTTGTGCTCACTGCATAAGACGCCTTACCCGCTTATTTTGATGGTACATTAAATGAGGTAGTGCCATCTGCGCAGCTTAAAGAGAAGCGGGTAGGTTTGATCTCTTATACAGCGCACTTTTTCCCAGGAATGAAGCATATGACTGAAAAAAGAGTAGTAGTAACTGGCGTTGCCACCATCAACCCACTCGGGAACGATGTTGACACAAGCTGGGATAACCTGATTGCCGGAAAATCCGGTATTGGGCCAATTACCCAGTTTGATGCAAGCGAGTTTAATTCACAAATTGCTGGCGAAGTTAA
>NZ_WYDS01000046.1 GCF_009914765.1 Halodesulfovibrio sp. MK-HDV
TCACGAACAAGACTGTCACACAGCTTCACGGCCTCTGCTTCAGGTTCTGCTCCTGCAGGTGCACCCGGAACAAACTGATACTGGCGCTTATTCAGCGTCATGAGCTTGCGTCCCTGAACTGCCTGCGTAACTTCATCGTCTGCCATTAAGTCATCAAGCACTGCGACACCGTCTCCGCGCTTACGTAAAACGGGATCAGGGTCAGGAAGGCTCCCCAACGCCATTGCGGGTGAGTATCCGCCCGCCCGTTGGCGAGTAGCGAGTTCTGTGTTCAATAATTCATTACTAGGATTAGAGAACTCGACAAACTCACTGGTAGAAAGATATATACCGTTCATAATTACCTTTTGGAGAATCCAATCATGCTTAAAAAACTCATAAATACTGTGTTAAACGCCAACAATTTAAAACGACGAATTCTTTCCCACGCCTCGAAATATGATTTCGAAGACTACGATGACATGACGCTAACTACTGCCTTCTATGCAGAGCTTTTCTCAACTCCTCAGTCGTCAGTGACAAAAGCGCTTATAGAACTGAAATATCTTGGAAGAGCCGATATCCACAGTAAAAGTGAAATTCAATATATTCATGTTGTCACCCCTGATGGGTTCAAATATCTTGAATGCCATACTGATTTTTGGAAAGGTGCCATCGTGTCCTTGGTTATTAGCGTATCATCTGGTTTGCTTATTTACCTTAGTACCCGGTAATCATCCGCTTCGCCGCCCCACCGCCTGCCGTTGCGAACCGCCATTCAACATCCACCTCAATGGTATTACGGGCAAACAATGCCAACGCTATTGAAACAGCGCTGTCACAGTGACGTTGCCCGTCTTTACCCTTAGTGCTGGACTCTGGCGGTTTGGGGATTCCCTTCTGCATTTTTATGCCTCGTAAATCCTCCAGCACGGCACTGGTCTTCGGGATCAGTAAGGTGCGATCTTCAAATTGCGCTTTAAGTGGTGGCATCTGTTCGCGATACCACGTTTGAGAAAGCATCACTTCTGCAATAAAATCTACGCCGTATCTCTGGCGTGCAAACTCAGCCAGTGACTGACCGTTACCGCGTGCATCAAGCGCCCCACCTGAGAAGTTAGGAAGCCTATCCACCAAGTAGGCCAGAATCTGCTCTTGTGTTCTAAATGGAGCATTGCGTAGCTCAACAAGAAACGGAGTTACTAGCGATAAGTCGTCATTTTCAGTCAAAGGAGTGAGTACGGTTAAGTCACCAGTACGCCCGAAGTCTTCACCAAAATAGTGGCGACAGCCTTGCGGCAAACGCATAAGAAGCGGCGCAAGTTCTGCCTCGCACCAGTCCTTAACCTCGCTATGGGCGATATCCAAAGGCCAGTCTACAAAATCAGCAGCTGGCGGTTCCCACGTAATGACCGGAAGATCTGGCGACATACACGATTCAATAAGATTACGAGTAAGCCATGCACCACCAGATTTTGACGGGACACAAAACAGCTCTTCGCTTGCTCCATCACCATAGCGAGCAATTGTTTTCTCTCGCCACGCGGATTCAGCAGCCTGTTCCCACGTATCCCCTTTCACACCACAAATGGCTTTAAACAATCCAGCATGAAGGGCTTCTTCAAAATCAGTACGGTGCAAGGTGTAATCAAGCTTTCCAGCTCGGATATCTTGTATGTATTGGTTGAACTCTGACTCTTCGCCATTATGCGTGGAGATTACGGCCACATCGCCACCCCACATAGTGAGCGCCAATGCGGCCTTAAGGAGTTCGCCCAAGTCTTCAACAAACGCGGCCTCGTCAATTCGCACTCGCCCCTGTTTTGAACGCAAGTTGGAAGGGTTAGAAGAAAGCCCCTGCACCACAAAGCCGGAGGCAAAACGTACCTGATAAATGGTCACATCTCTTTCAGCATCAGCCAAAACAATCTCTTCCACTTCACCAGCAACAAGGTTGTATTTCTTCGCCCAGTCTGCGGTATCCGCCACATACTGCTTGGTCATATCCTTGTTGTACGAAAGGTAATACGTGGACATACCGCCCTCTTCCTTACTGAGAGCCGCCACAAGAGCGCTGTCCGCTGCATCTGCCCATGAGGCACCGATACGACGAGACTTTTCCCAGAACTTCACTGGCGATTTGTCCTCTATCCATTCTTTTTGGTATGGAAGCAGCCTTGCCATTACATCAGCTCCCGAATCTTCGCCGCAAGATCAGCAGTCATGCCTTTATTAGGCGCATCTTCTTGATTCACGTTGTGTGTTGCTTCCATCTCCGCAAGCAGCTTCAATGCTTTTTGAATGTCCACAATGGCTTTAAAGTTTACATCGTCAGGACTGGCCAACAGTAAGCCCAACTTTTTCTCTACAGCTTCACGCAAGGCCAAAACCGCATCTTTGACAGAGCCTATCGGGCGTTTCTCATATTGGGTGGCAACATCGGCGATAATGCCCGCCCGTTGAAATTCAGCCTGTTTTATTGCCAAGTTTTCCAACGAAGCTACAGCAAATCCAGTTTGAGCGTCCTTACTTTTCATCAAAGATTTGATCATCTCCGATCGCGCAAGAACCAGATCAGCTCGAATGTCGCATTCGGCACGAGCGATTCGCTCCCGCTTGTCACGCCACTCGTGCTTCACCGCCCAGCGCTTCACTGTAGATTCTGCAACACCCGCTTGTTTCGCTACTTCACGAAACGTCAGACGTGCCACACAATATAGTTCCTGCGCCTTCCAAACCGTTTCTGGTGCGTGTTCTCTGCCTTTACGTTTCATAGGTGCGCCTAGTGCAAGCTTGGACGCTTAACGCCCGGAACAATGGTTCGACACTTTGCCACGTCTTCACCACGAACAGTCAAACCAGCCACAAGACACGAGTCCCCCTTTAATTCCACAAGTCCTTGCTCTTTGAGCCAAAACAACTCTGTACGGACCTTGTCACGGCTTGGCGCAAAGCCATACTCACCTACGGCATCAATAAGCACGCTTTCGTTGGATTTCATGCTGGGAGATTCATCAAGTAATCGAAGAATTGTAATTCGTAGATGCTCAGTTACGTAATCGGCATAGCTCATTTGGCAGCTCCATTCAGCAAGAACTCTTCCTGTCGGTTCGTCATGGTTTCTAATTTTTCAACGGCTGCCTGCATTCCTTTAAGATCGCCCTGAAGGTCTTTCATTGTCAGGGCTAGATCATGCAATTCTGTTTTACTGGGCAGCTCTCTAATTGATGACTCAACGGCTGTCTGGCGGCTCTGCATTTCCATAACTGCACCCTCCAGATGTTTACGGCACTTTTTGCATTCCTCTGTGCTTACGAATCGCTTTGAAAGCGACCAAAGCCCCCATGCAAACAAGCCCTGAACGATACATAGCGCCAACGGGATAAGGCGCAGAATGGTATCAAATTCTTTCACCTACTTTCTCCCGAGCAATGCTAACGGATTAGGTATTTTCGCCCCCTTCTTATCCAGCGCGGAACGACTGATGAAGTAGTAGCCAAAGGTCCACGTACAAAGCTCAGTTAAGAACTTGTATTTATCTGGTGGAACATACGCGACAGGAACAAAGGTAGCGACAAACACCGCCAGCGTGACACCAATCAGCACCAAGGGGCGTACGTTTTTAGAAAGCCATGAATCAGACTTCATGTCTGCCTCATGACGCTTGGTAAGCTCTTTTTCCAAGCCGAGCTCGTAGCTCTGCCATGCCTGTTGAAACTGGAGGGCAAGCTCTGGATTCTGCTGCAAGGCGGCAAGCGCCGCATCGTCGGAATCCGTTCC
>NZ_WYDS01000047.1 GCF_009914765.1 Halodesulfovibrio sp. MK-HDV
CGGCACACCTCAGACAAAATGCCCTGTTATGGGAAACACCATCAATAAAGATCTATATGCAGATCACAATGGTAAACGAGTGTACTTCTGCTGTCAGATGTGCTCGCCAAAGTTTAAAAAGAACCCGAAAGTTTTTATCAAAAAACTTGAAAGCCAGGGTGTAGAGTTAGAAGTCGTTAAGTAATTTGCGATTACATGCTCTCAGATACGTGCGGTATCTGGGGGCATGTAAGATCGTTAGGGGATGTGAGATGCAGTTACCTCGTTATATAGGTAAAGTAGTTTTTGGTGCCGCGGCTTTTGCTTTAGTGGGCGGGATATGGGCATCAGGTATACTTATGCCAACAGATGATGACACCAGCAAAGTTACCCAGATAAAAGCTGAAAAGCAGAGTGCTGACCAAGTGCAGACAAAGGGCAAAGTTGTATGGACATGCTCTATGCATCCGCAAATTCAGCTGCCACAACCGGGGAAATGTCCGCTGTGTTTCATGGATTTGATCAAATTGGAAATTGACGCCAACAGGGCCGCATCAGAAAGTTACCGCCAAATCGAATTGGATGGTAATGCTCGAAAGCTTGCAGAAGTTGCAGTTACCCCCGTTACCCGTCAGTTTGCATCAGCCGACCTGCGTATGGTTGGTAAGGTTGACTACGATGAATCCCGTGTAGAAACCATCAGCGCATGGACTGCGGGACGTATTGACCGACTGCTCATCGCCAAAACGGGTAGTACTGTCCGAAAGGGGCAGCCAATGGCTGTTATCTACAGTCCTGAATTGTATTCAGCGCAGGCAGAATTAATTCAGGCAACCAAAGCCACATCAAAGCTGACTTCAAAAAGTTCTTCTATCATCCGCAAATCAGTAATGAATAATATTTCGGCTGCTAAAGAAAAATTACGCCTTCTTGGTTTGTCTAAAGGGCAAATCGCAGCAATTTCCAAACAAAAAGCACCATCCAAAAACCTTACAGTATATGCTCCACAAGCAGGACTTGTGATACGTAAGGATGTTGTGGAGGGTGCTTATGTAAAAGCCGGTGAACCACTTTATTCTATTGCTGATCTTTCAGCTGTATGGGTAATACTTGAAGCGTACGAAACTGATTTGTCATGGATTAAAATAGGGGACAAAGTCAACTTCACTGCGGATGCATTCCCCGGTGAGCAATTTAATGGACGCATCGTATATATCGATCCAACGGTCGACCAGAAAACTCGCACCGTTGCTATACGAATTGAAGTTACAAATGCCGGTGAAAAATTAAAGCCGGGCATGTTTGTACAGGCATCTCAAAAGAAAGAAACTTCCGGTGACGATTCGTCTTTAGTAATTCCGGCATCAGCTCCATTGATTACTGGGAAACGAGCTATTGTTTATGTCCAGAACCCAGACAAGGAAGGCGTATACGAGGGTCGTGAAATTATTTTAGGTGCAAAAAGCAACAATACATACATCGTTAAAAGCGGGCTGGATGAGGGTGAGCTGGTAGTAAGTAAAGGAGCTTTCAAGCTTGATAGTGCGCTTCAAATTATGGCGAAACCAAGCATGATGAGCGACACTGCCTTACTTTCTGCATCTGACCAACACAATGCGCATGACGATCACAAATCAAATCACCTTGGTGCTCCATCAATCTTAATATCCAAGCTGTACTTCATGAATAAAGATTTCGAAGTGCTAAGCAAAGCCTTGCAACAAAAAAATAGTGTCGCTGTTCAAGCGCAGTTTACGAAAATTGGCAACAAGCTGAAGTCGATGGAAACGTGGATGCTGGAAGGCGAAGCAATGCTCGCATGGAAAGAAAACGGAATGTTGCTTGCCAATGATTGCGTTTTAGGCGCCGAGGCAAGTTCATATAAACGTCAACACGAACTTTTTGCGCTTGCCCTCGTTCACTATAAAGCTTTGAAGTCTGCTTTTGGTGTTGAAGCCGCGGCAACGTCACTAACTCCAAATTTACAAGTCCCTGAGAAGATCAAAGCACAGATAGGCGCTGCGTTAACTGCGTATATAGATGTTTCTGAAGCATTGAGTAATGACAATGCAGACGGAGCTCGTGTTGCACTGAAGGGCTTTGCCAACGCATTAAATTCAATTTTAAGCGCAGGATTACCAGAAAAAACTATGCAATTCTGGTCCGAACAAAAGCGAACAATCACATCTGCAATTGCCGATATGCGTAATGCCTCCGACATTACCGGAATGCGTAAAGGATTCTTTACAGTTTCAAAAAGTATGCTGGACATATCCAAACGTATGGGAATTTCACTTAACGGCAATGTCTATGAAGTATTTTGCCCAATGGCTTTTGATAACAAAGGGGCGGCTTGGTTACAGCAGGATGAAAACATCCGTAATCCATATTTTGGCGCGGCTATGCGTAACTGCGGCGAAGTCAAGAATCAACTTGCTGTAGAGTAAAGGGGCATCCGTGGCTGATATTGAAAAGAACACAGAGCAGGGCGTTACACCTCCAATGACTCCCTCCAGTCAGGACTCCGGTTTTGAACATGGCGTCGTCCCGCGCACTATTACTGAAAAGCTCATCTACTTTTGCTTAAAACGTAAACTGGTAGTCATCCTTCTAGCCGTTCTCATGATTGGCTGGGGGGCTATGGTTGCGCCTTTTGATTGGGATTTAGGCGGCATTCCCCGTGACCCAGTGCCTGTAGATGCGATTCCCGATATCGGAGAAAATCAGCAGATAGTCTTCACTGCGTGGGCTGGGCGTTCTCCGCAAGATATGGAGGATCAGGTTACGTACCCGCTTACGGTATCTTTACTGGGGATACCGGGGGTTAAAACGGTACGAAGCTATTCAATGTTCGGCTTCTCAACAATTTACGTCATATTCAATGAGGATGTTGAATTTTACTGGTCACGTTCTCGCCTTTTAGAAAAATTAAATAGTTTGCCACCAAGCACATTGCCGCCAGGAGTCCAACCAACGCTTGGGCCGGACGCAACCGCATTGGGCCAAGTATTCTGGTACACAATAGAAGGACGCGACCCACAAGGGAATCCGACTGGCGGTTGGGGGCTTGATGAACTGCGCAGCGTACAGGATTGGCTAGTTCGATACGGACTTCTTTCTGCTGAAGGAGTATCGGAAGTTGCTTCTGTAGGTGGCTTTGTCAAAGAATACCAGATTGATGTTAACCCAGACCGCGATGCGCGCTTATGGTGTA
>NZ_WYDS01000048.1 GCF_009914765.1 Halodesulfovibrio sp. MK-HDV
AAAAAACTGGGCACTTAAGAGAGCTTGAATATGTATTCACAGAAGTTAAAGTGCACAGGTAGAAACTGCTGATATATGACCGACTTTGGGGAGTTGGATATGTATAAACTTTTATTTGCGGTAAAATAGATTCTATTGATGAGATTACATAAAAAAGCCAGTCCTAGGACTGGCTTTTTTTGGGCTTAATGACTGTTCGAAATTGTCGTAGCGGTAACTACTTTAATACTACCAGTTTCAAGCAAAGCTTTTTAATCACAGATAGTAAGCTGTGGCTAGCCTTCGCTGGATAGCTCAAATGTCAATTCTAATTCGTCTGCATCTTTGTCTGTAAGTAACCATCGGCAGGTGCGTTCTTCAATAGTAGCTGAATATGTTTTGCCAAGAGTCAGGGAGTTGAACCACAGCTCATTTGTTGCAACGAGCATGAGTGTTTCTTTAGTGGTTTTAGGCGTTGAATCTGTTCCGCCGCTGCAAAGACTAAGAATGGTACAATCTACGACTGTAACGTCTTTGCCATTAAAAATGATATGTTCTTCTAACATTGTGTCTCCGTATGGTGTACGTGGGATACTTTTTTATATTTTACGACTATGCTGGTTGAGTTTTATAACAGTATCATATGTTGCCTCAACCTGCTTGGTAGACATTAAACGCAAAAAAGCCAGTCTTTCGACTGGCTTTAATGACGTGGTGGTGGGGGGAGGATTTGAACCTCCGAAGGCGTACGCCGACAGATTTACAGTCTGTTCCCTTTGGCCACTCGGGAACCCCACCTGCTTGTGCTGTTGTCCGTGGGATATATTCCCTGACAACGGAGACGGTTTCTACGCATGTCGTATTAATTTGGCAAGTAAAAAAGGTAAAAATGATAAATTAATTGGATAATCAAGTTATGGCTTCAATAAATCAGTGTGACACGAGTATGGTTCGCAGTGTTGATGAATAGGAGCTATAAGTTTCTGCTAGCTGTTGTAACGTAGTATCAGGCTGTAGTGGCGCTTGTGTGCAAAGAGGTCAATCATCCATTGGCTAACAGTTGTTCATTCTCTGAATATGAAATAATATGGTTAACGAGAGTTAATACAACGCTGCTCCACAGCAGCCGGAAATATAAGGACAGGTGATGGCATGGCAAATGAAAATGGAAAAGTCGCAAAAGTACTTTCACCCGTAAGTGCAGGTATTTTAGCTCTTGGAATAGTGGCGGCAGCGGCTGTGATTATGTTGGGACTTATCAATTTTCGCGGTTCAGAGCGTTATGTCACTGTAAAAGGGCTTGCTGTAAAAGATGTTGAGGCAAATATGGCCTCGTGGTCCATAAAGCATGTTGTTACAGGTGATGATCTCGCAGCATTGCAGGTGACAATTGAAGCAAACTCCAACTTGATTAAAAAATTTTTGGTAGATAGTGGATTGCCTAAGGATATTAAGTTTTTTAAAACTGTTGATGTGCAGGATCGTTTTGCCCTTACATATGGGCAAGGTGCACCAGTTGGGCAGCGCTACATAGTGTCTGAAACCATCACTGTTCAGACAGATAAGCTTGATGCCGTAGATCGAGCCTACCAAGATGTTGGTGAGCTGATAAAACAAGGTGTGAGTATAGTTAAAGAAGGGCAGCCTGGATCAGGCAATCCTATCTATATATTTACACAGCTGAATGGTGTTAAGCCTGAAATGATTCATGCCGCGACCCTCAATGCCCGAAGTAGTGCTGAGCAGTTTGCAAAAGACTCTGGAGCAGTGGTCGGAGCGATTAAACAGGCGAATCAGGGTGTTTTTCAGTTGCTCCCAAGAAATTCAGGGGAGATGTATATGGAAAGATTCTCGCGCTACAAAACGATACGAGTTGTTTCAACGATTAAGTTTTATTTGAAATAGATGATAAAGAGCCCTTAGTTGCTAAGGGCTTTTTTTGTGCTGATGTTGTGGCGACCTTAACTGCAATGACAAAAGGTTCACAGAATAACTTCTGTGAACCTTTTGTTTTCAGATCAAGTCTCTTTCGCTGCCTGTTAAAATTACGACATGTTTGGCTTGAACAGCTCTGCTGTGGGCAACATTTTTTTGAGTGCTGAACAGTCAAAGGGATGATGTCAACTCAATCTCTGTCGGGGCTTGTTGAGTGGGCGATTTTTTCCCGAAGATAGTATGTGTATCACAGATAACATGCGTCATCGTAACGATGGGGAGATAATAAACAGGCTATAAGGTATCTGTGGTGAGCTGGGTTTTACGCTTAAGGGCTGTTTTACTCTACGATACCCAGCGAGTTAGCGAAGTATCAAAGTGGCTGTCGGAGAGGCAGGCTGGATACAAATATCCTAGGGCGTGTCGTAGACGAGATTTTCTTTGTGGGATTAGAAATAGCCTGCAATAATAAGCGAAGGGTAAGAAAAAAATGCGATGGAGAGTTGGTACTCTTCATCGCATTTTTTGGAATTGATTTTGTAAATGGGGGCAGTGTTCGCAAATATGAGTGGCACGTTACACGAACAATCAGAAAGAATTTGAACCGTAGTGATGCCGTTGGGATTGTTTTGAGAGGTAGTAGAGGGGGCGAGGTTTCATTCTGTGCACCAAATTTAGAAGACACAAAAAAAGCCAGTCTTTCGACTGGCTTTAATTACGTGGTGGTGGGGGGAGGATTTGAACCTCCGAAGGCGTACGCCGACAGATTTACAGTCTGTTCCCTTTGGCCACTCGGGAACCCCACCTGTACTGGAGCTGGCGATGGGACTTGAACCCGCAACCTGCTGATTACAAATCAGCTGCTCTACCAATTGAGCCACGCCAGCAACGAG
>NZ_WYDS01000049.1 GCF_009914765.1 Halodesulfovibrio sp. MK-HDV
TTTTTAATTTCTTATCCCAATCTTATTCGATTATTGCTTATCCTGACCTCAATAGCATAGTAAAAGAGTAAAAAGAATCACAGTTATTATAACATTCATACCCGAAAAGTCAAAAGAGAATAGAAAAAAGAAAAAAAATTTAGCCTGGGGGTCGTTGACCCCCATTAAAGACTAAATCTTATTTTTTTTTGAATCCACCTTAGTCCCTTGCAGTTCCACTACATTTGCCTTCCGTATCAATTGTTGGAAACCCTTTATCAAGAAGAAGCGACTTTTGGAGGTCATATATTGTGAGTTGGTAACCAAAAGTTGAGATATATCACGACGGAGACTGCGAGTTTGGGGAAATTCTAACATTGTACCGTGTTTGGTATTTCGGCGCTGCAATCGCTGTATTTTCGCCTTGGTTTGTTCAAAAGTCGCATCATAGGAAACATTATTTACTAGGACTTGATATATAATGCGACTGAGTTTTTGAGCCACTCGCATCACGGCTTTCTTGTAAGGAAGTCCTCTTAAAACATACTGGCGATGAGCAAATTTAGCTAAGTCGCTTCCCTTGGCATAACCGTTGACATATAACATGGCAATTTGTGATAAGGCGGTCCGAAGATGAGTATTAGTAAACCGATTGATATGACCGGGAGTAAATGTTCCTCCACTTTCCTTTATTTCAGGAACTACTCCGCAATATTTAGCAAAAGCCTTCCAATTGACAAACCGTCGAAAATCCCCTAATTCAGTAATTAAACGCAAGGCGGAAACTTGCCCTACACAGGGAATTCGGAGAAGTTGGAGGTACCAATATTCGAATTCAGCATCCTTAAGAATTTGTTTTTCGGTTTGCAATAAATATTGGGCAGCATTTGTTTCTGCTTGGAGATATTGGATGACTAATTGTCGCAAGTTGAACCGAGAAGTTTTGGGAAGTTCTATGTTAAAATAAGGCACATAATCATCTTGATGTTTCATCAAGCTGCTGATTGATCGCTTTTCTAACTGAGATGATTCTACCATTGCTTTAAATGCCCGTTTCATCGGACCTTCAGTTGTAATCATAAAATCGAGCAAGTGTAATTCCCATTCATGATGAAGATTAAGTTTATGCATGAAATTGACACTGCATAATACTCGATGAATACGATTCACGTATTTATTAGCTGCTTTCTTTGCATGCTTGTAATTTCGCAGAGTATCCCGCAAATGGAAAAACTCGGGAGTACCGATATAACTTGGTCGTATTAATCGATCGTAGAAGCTAAGTTCTGCCATGCCTTGAGCATCTGCTTTATCATGTTTGTTTCCCAAATCGGTCAATTTACGGTGGACCAATAATGGATTCATTGCAATAATTTTCGTCTTTGAATTCGGAAATGCATCTTCCAAGGCGTGATATACAGGTCGATGATATATGCCTGTGCATTCCATTAAATAATGGGAAACGGGAAGATATTTCTGTAAGAACTGGGTTAATTCCTGCAATCCTTGAGGTTGATTTCGAAATTTATGGGTTCGAATTTGAATAATCAAGTTTTGCTCAGTTTGGGCCGCGACACTCACCACAATGTTCTCCTTATGAACATCTAAGCCGACCCCATATCGGACAATTTCAATTTCAGCACCAGATGAAGTAGATCCTTGAGAACTTCTCCTGGATTTTCGACGGGTTGTTTTTTTCCTAAAGCTTTTTGAGGGATTATGACTCATTGTAACTCACTGGATTCAGGTTGATTGAATCCATCACCGAGAGCAATTGTTCGTTGCAATTGCTCTCAATTCTTTCTTTTGGTCGGATTTTTTACCAATGAAAGGATTTTCGCCAATATCACACCATTTCACGCGGATCTCACAAGGGATTGGTCCTTACACGGTCTGTTCAGACCCTCAAAGCGGATGCAAAGCCAAAAAAGATCCCAAAAGGCTCTGCATCCAATGCTGTGAGGCGTGACAATATTTTATTAAATGACCACTCCCGTGATCACCTGGAAAAGAAGCTTTCTGTGGATCTTCCCTGTAAGTTTTCACGGAGGTTAGCCAAAGTCTTTGAAAGATGGGTGACCTCGAGCTTCAAATCCCAAGAATGGTCTTGGAATTCGGATCTCACGCAAAGGAATGACAAATTTTTTTTTCGATATGATCGGGCGAACCGAGTCACATAAAAAGAACATTGTTCTCCAGTCCCCTTGGGATCCGCCTGCAACGAGTAGATTGGCGGTAATTATTATTTTGTCGGCAGATTATTTAATACTTTCGGAGTGCTAAGTGCTCCAAAAAGTCTTTTGGTGATGGATTCCTAAGTATGAATTCCAAAATTACACAAATTCAAAGAGCTTTCCTTTTCTATAAGTAAAAATCATGTTTAAGATGAAAATGGCGAAGGAGTTGAGTTGGAGAAATGACCTTCTTCAAAATAAAGCAAAAAATCGTAATTTAAGGAACTTCAAAAAAAAATATAATAAAAAACTTGAAAATTAGAATTTTAAGAGAGAAATATTGATAATATCGGAAAGAATCCCAGCAGCTGCTTCAGGACCTCCTGCACCACGACCAATAAAAGTATACGGCCCGGCATGTACAGTTTCAAATTCAACTAAATTAAGCGAACCCATGACTGCTAAAGTAGAATCCATGGGGAT
>NZ_WYDS01000050.1 GCF_009914765.1 Halodesulfovibrio sp. MK-HDV
CTTTGAGATATGATTCTGATCTCTTCCAATCACATTCGTTTACTCTTTCTCTAGTTAATTTTAGGATATTTTCTGACATTTTTTTTATTTTTCTTTTTTTCTTTCATTCTACAATGCTTTTTTCTTTGAGATATGATTCTGATCTCTTCCAATCACATTCGTTTACTCTTTCTCTAGTTAATTTTAGGATATTTTCTGTCAAAAGACCCCCCTTCGCCTCCATTGAGATTGCAAGTTTACGGTATAAGATACTTTCAGCCATGAAGTTTACGGTACAAGCCATTCTCCAAATTTTTATAAAGGAAGTCGACAAAATAATTATCACGGAGTCATATCAACACCAACTCCCCCGAATGTGATTGGAGAACAATTAATAATTTATGTGTCTTGAACCAGGCACATCGAAAAAAAGTATGTCATTCCGCGCGTGGGGAACCCTTTCATCGAAAATTGGTGGAGGAGGTTCTCAGGGTCAAGCAATCTTTCAGAGATATTGGGATGTTTGCCTCTTGGCGAGCAGGTGGGAACTCAGCACCGCAACAGCTCGTTCGAAGGGGGAACCCCATGCCACGAAATTTCGGCTATCCCCTGTGCAGCTGATGCAATCCTTCGGGTTTTTTCACCCACGGGAGGAACCGAGACCGCAGCCGGACGATCACTAAGAGGGGGGGAAATGACACCGTGTCCTTGAGGGTAAGAAAAGACCTAAAAGGAGGTATGGCAGGATGCGAACACACCCTGCCATGTACGCGAATTCAATCACAGTGAATTCGGTGAATAAAATGATTTCAGCAAAGCAAAAAAAACCTTCGATCGAGCGTATTCGACGTACCCCAAGAAATCCGGAAGTGGTGAAAGTCCTCAAAGAAGTCACCGCCTTTGGAATTGGATTGGATGTGCATAAAGACTCGATTGCCCTCTGCATGAGCGGACGCCTTCCTTCTGGAGAAACCTTGGTGATCCGTGAACATACTTTCCGCAACCACCATCAAGGGGTGGAAGAATTATGTCGATTTCTGCGTCCTTATCAAGCAAAAGCAACCATTCTGATGGAGTGCACAGGCGTTTACCACGTGGCCTTATATCAAACACTTCAACAACGCTTTCCATCTCGTAGGGAATTTCTCATTGCCATGAATCCCCTGTTAGTCCACAATCGGATTGCAGATTTAGGAACGAAAAGTGATCGAGCTGATGCCCGGACATTGTCCAATTTAGCGTTTTATGAGCGAATTTTACGCCCAAGTTATGTGGGAAGTCCCGAATTCTTTACTGTAAGGGACTATATGCGGTCCTATCATCGCACAAGAACCCAGACTACTACCTGCAAAAACCGTATCCATCGACACCTCCATCTGGCTAATCAGAAATTCAGTTTTAACTTGAACACGGAGTGGGGTCTCCAACTCTTGGATCGTTACATTGCCCAATCCCGTCCTTTGGGGGAGGTCTACGAAGAATTCCTTGCAGAATTAAAAACTAATGGTCAGGGAAGAGTGTTAGAACGACAAGCAACCGAGATAGTTCCTCATGCTGAAGTCCGACTCACGGAACCTCAATGCTTTCTTTTGCAAGTGGAAGTCATACGCCTCTTGGAATCCCAAGCAGCCGCAGCTATCTTATTGAAAGAAGCCGAAACATATGTGTTGAACCATCCCACGCTTCGTACCCACTACGAACAGCTCTGTTTTATCCCTGGATTCAATGCGGTGACCGTACTCACCATCCTCACGGAGGTAGGAAATTATTCTCGCTTCCGCACCGCCGATGCATTCAGCAAATTCTGCGGTGTGGTTCCTACAGTGGAACAAAGCGGGACATTTCGCTCCAAGGGCCATGTTAACCGCTTCACGAATAAACATTTACGTTCTGCCCTCTCGCAAGCAGCTGCAATCATTTTGAGCCGTCCGGATCGTAACACAGATATTGGGGCTTATGCGTACAAACAACTGCTCCTCCGTAAACTTCCCTTCAAGAAAGCTATGATGAAGGTTGCGTTTAAGTATAGTCGGATAGTATTCGGAATGTTGACCGGAATTCGGCAGTATGATCCCTATCATGAGACTATGGAAAAGAAACGAGCACGTCTCCAGAAGCATCTTACAAATCAAGGGACTCTTCTTGAAAGTCACCGTACCCGAGCTTTAAGACGAAACATCTCCAAGCTTTTGGTGACAAATTCCGATTTACTGAATAGCACGAGTAAGTATCATCTTGTGCATGGCTTTAAACGGCTCATTCGGAAGTCAAAATATCAAGACAAGCACACATCTACGCGAAAATAAAAAAATTGAAACTTTATCTCTAAGGAAGACCGCTAGGTCTTCTGGCTAAAGTTTTTTTCTAATATTATATTGAAATTCGGGATAAAAATCTTTAATCGGTGTTTTAATATTGTCGGTGATATGGCCAAAAAAATTAACGGAAAAAATCTCAGTTTTTCATCATAACCAATCGTGATGTTACATTGGTTAGAGTTACTCATCTTTTAAAAGTCTCAAATATTAAGGAGTAACTTCTATTATTAATTTACGAATTACAAACGTTTTAAGGCAAATTTAAATTATGGGTAATGCTTTTCAATCAATTTAAATAAAAATACGATTT
>NZ_WYDS01000051.1 GCF_009914765.1 Halodesulfovibrio sp. MK-HDV
TATGCTTTCTATGACTAAGTATGGATACTTGAGTCTAAGCATTCATTTCCTTATCCCTTTGCTTTATTTTCAGCTTTTCTTGTTTGAATAGGCTGTAGGGTTCTGATAATTGCATTTCCGTTTACTAGATTAAGAAGAAGCAGCTTACGTTGAATTGTACAAAAGCCGTCTATCCTAAGATAGACGGCTTTTGTTGTTTTCATCTGGCTAGTAAATTTTGTTATTCTTTCTGCTTTAGATATTCCAGTTGCTTTGACTGATACTTAGTCCCATGCTTTCCCATTCCACGCTCCCGCGGGGGGACGGGAGATGCCAGCGCAGATCTCCCTTTCCATTCCCTCTGCGCTTTACCTCATGATGCCATGCATCCTCTTTCTGAGACTATTCGCGGAATGATCATGGTGGTGCCGCATTTTTCCCAGGACCTTACTGCGCACTAAAAACAATGCCGTGAATAATCTCAAAAACTCAAAGTTTGGAAAGGTAATGATAGAGGTAGATAGCGTTGTTCACGGTTCTACATTTCTCCGCTGACGGAAGAAAGGGCGTTACGAGGTAGAGCTTGCTTTGTATAAGTTTTCTGTGATTTTTTGTGTCGCCACAGCTGAGTCACTTTTCTATTCTCCGAGCTTTATAGACATGACGTCATGATTTTCGGAAGATTCATGGTGAGTCAAAAGAGTTTATTTTTCATGCTCAAGTCTGAAAAACAATGTCGAGAATAACGACTCGAACTCGAAGGGGTGAATGAAGGAAAATACGTCATTGGCAAATTTTTAATTAGAATGAGTGTAAAGTTTTTGAGAAGAAGCTGTGTAATTTTATAGATAAGAGTTGAAAGAGTATGTATCGCATTCTAAAGTTGTTTAATGTATTAAATCATAAACAAAAGCAGGGAGGTAACGTCATGAAAATCAAATCAAGCAACAAAAGTCCAGAGGGCTCAATAATTGCTAGTCAGTTTTTGGGAGAGATTGATTACGTTGATTCATTTCAGGTGATAGTTCCTGATAAGAATGAATCAGTTGATTATATAACGAGTTGCATTTTCTCAGCGCTGCCTGATTGGGGCGAAATGCTACTGGCTCTCCGCAATACTATTGTTAAACCATTTGGCCTTGAAGTTTCTAGCGAGCGTCCGGAACGTCTCAATGATCCAGATGTGCAATACGAGATAGGTGATAAAGCTGTGTTGTTTCCGATTGTTGATAGAAATGTTTCTGAGATCGTGATGGGCAAAGATGATACGCATCTTGATTTCAAATGTTCTGTGTTAGCAGAGAAGACGGAAAATGAACGATGTACAGTTAGTCTAACAACAATTGTTTCTTTTCATAATAGGTTTGGACGACTGTACTTCAGTTTAATAAAGCCATTTCACAAACTGCTCATAAAGCAATGTCTAAAAGGCTACCTCAAGAGGGCTGAATGTCCCAGTTGAAACGTGAATATCGTTGATTTAGTCATAAATATTTGGATAATCCACTTTGTATCTAACTTGTCATTACAATTAATCAAAATTAAATTTTTGTTTAAATCCTTTTAAAACATATAGTTAATTATATTGCGGCAAAAAGAACACAAAAAATCTTAAAAACAGGTTGACGAAGAGGGCTGGTTTACATAGAACCTCTCTCGCTGCAACGAAGCGGCCCGCACGGGTCGGAACGAAGCAGATTGTTCATTTTCAATTAACGACGCAAAATCGAAAGACAACTTCTTCGAATTTAAATTCAAAAAGAGGTTGACTCCCGAAGTGAGATAAGGCAAAACGCTTTTCGCACCTCGGAAGACAACTGGTCTTTTGTCGTCGCTTTGAAACTCTTTGACAATTAAATAGCGAATCGGATTGATTTAGAGATCAGCTAGCGTTGTTCGTTGCTTCGGTAACGGACAATTCAATACAGAATTATTAAACTGGAGAGTTTGATTCTGGCTCAGATTGAAC
>NZ_WYDS01000052.1 GCF_009914765.1 Halodesulfovibrio sp. MK-HDV
AAAAGATTTACAAGGAGCCGATTCTTCCTTGTAATCATGCAATCTGTAACAACAAGCAGATTGGAGTTCCCTGAAATTTAAAGAGTTTTTTTTTTATTAAGATATTTCTTTTCAATCTCAGTTTTCAATGAATTTATTTTTGTCGAAATAAAAGATTTACAAGGAGCCGATTCTTCCTTGTAATCATGCAATCTGTAACAACAAGCAGATTGGAGTTCCCGCTCCACCCCGCAGAAGAATCATGCCCATATGATTATTGGCTGCCATGGCTAAAAAATCTTGCTCTAGAAATTATCAACCAAACTCATCTCTCAAAACGAAAAGGATATAAGTATTCCGCTGAAGATTTTTGGGAAATATTAATACTTCATTCCCTCATGGATCTTTCATTAGATGAAGCTTCTGATGAGTTGAATAAATTACTTTGGCAGAAGGAAAATGCCACCCGTCGCAGGAAAATTCAACCGAGACAATTTTTAGGAGAACTTGTACGGCGGGAAAGAAAGTGCCCTAATGGAGATCAAGTACGCAAATATCGGCAATCACTCCCACTTTGGATATTAAATAGATTAAATGATATGATATTTGATGCCCAACTCAATTATGCTCTTCAAAATGGATTTATTTCCCATCAAATTGACTTGTTAATTGATAATACTGATCAATGGTACTATGGATCAGAGCGATTTCCTCAAAATCCATTCCTTACAAAAGGTTATAATGGCCCTGGCACATCTCGTAAACGAAATTATCTTGGTCTGATGATAAAAAGCAAAGGAACCAGCTTATTTGTTGGAATTCATCTCATTAAAAGAAAGCACTCAAATGTCCCAAAAATCCTTCATTGCATTGATAGAATAATTCAACATGGGTTTAATGTTAGAGCTGTGATAGGTGATCGATGGTTCCCGACCTATGAATTATTGTCCGAATTAAATCCGCGTGGGATCCATTATATTGGCCCCTATCGAAAGTGGAAGCCAATTAAACGGCTTTTAGAACGTTATTTAAAAAAAGATATTCACTATATTCAATCATACATCGTTCGAGGCGCACCAAAGAAATTTTATCACTTGCCAGGGATCCACGTGTGGTTAATTTTTACCAATCGACAAGGTCGGCGGTTACGGGATATTCGACAGGATTTCAAACAAAGAAGGATTGATTTAACTGAAGCAATGAAGGAAATAATGGTGATGATGACTACAAAGCCTCCACCTAGATGCAAAAAGGCTCAACAAGGTTGGGCTTCAAGTATTTGTCAAAAATATGATCGTCGGTGGCAAATTGAGACTGGTTTTCGGGATATAAATCGACTTGGTCCGCCATCCAATGCACATACAAATGCCCGGAAATTAACAATGCGTTCAGTTCAATACTGGCTTTATAATGCATGGCAAATTGAGAAAGCTCGAAGGAGGCGACAACATAATATGTTAAAAAGTTGGAAACGAGGCCCTACCCTTCGACAATTCTCATTTATTCAAACTCAACTTCGGTTAGTGGAGAAGAAAATTTAAAACAAGTTCAAATGCAAGAAATCTACTTTAATCAACCCAAAATAAATGGAGGAAATAAGAAAAATTTAAATTAATCATTCACTGATTTTAGATTTCAGAGAATTTAATTTATCTGTACATTTCATTAAAATCTCCACATAAGTTACAATTGAAATCATTTTAGCTTTAAGATCTTTAACTTGATAATTCAAATGCAAGAAATCTACTTTAATCAACCCAAAATAAATGGAGGAAATAAG
>NZ_WYDS01000053.1 GCF_009914765.1 Halodesulfovibrio sp. MK-HDV
AAAAAAGAAGTAACTATTCAGCCATCCTCACGTTTTTGATATAAACTTAGAATACTCAACACAATTCCATCAGTGCTTGATATTGATTTTACCAAAAAACAATATACTATGCCTCTATTTTAGTCACTCCCTGAAATTCAACCTGGTTTTTACCAGGCACGAGGTGATTGATTACGAAACGCAAAGAAATCCTAGCAGTTTATGAACAAGGTCCAGAAGCAGTTGTTACTCTTGTCACCACGTTATACGACATAATTGCTGAACAACAAAAGATCATCGAGTTACAGGCTGCTAGAATAACAGAACTCGAAGAACGAGTTAAAAAATTGGAAGACCAACTCAAGAAAAACAGTCGTAATAGTAGTAAACCACCTTCGACTGATGTTTTTGTTCATGAGAAACCAAACCCACAAAGCAGACGAAAAAAGAGTGGAAAGAAACAAGGTGGTCAGAAAGGCCATCCTGGAACCACGCTCAGAATGGTAGATGATCCTGATGAAATTGTACTTCATGAAGTGCACAAATGTAGCAATTGCGAGAGTTTACTTGAAACTCTAGAGACCAATGATCATGAAAAAAGACAGGTGTTTGACATACCACCCATTAAACTTAGAGTGACCGAACATCGTGCTGAAATTAAGACATGTCCTCATTGTGGTTGTAAGAATAAAGCTATTTTTCCAGAAGGGATCAAACAATCTGTACAATATGGTTCACGTCTGACATCTTTGTCAGTCTATCTACATGACTATCAGTTGATTCCCTATGAACGCAGTTGTGAATTGTTATCCGATGTTTGTGGGTGTGAGATAAGTCCTGCTACTTTGATCAGAGCAGAAAAAACATGTTTTGAACAACTGGAAGATTTTGAACAACATATCAAGGACCTCCTGAAACAATCCTACGTTATCAACTGTGATGAAACTGGTATGAGGGTAGAAGGAAAAAGGCAGTGGCTTCATGTTGCTTGCACGGATAAAATTACCTGTTATTACCATCATCGAAAAAGAGGCTCTGAAGCAATGAATGCCATGGGTATTTTACCTGATTTTAATGGTATAGTAGTTCATGATTTCTGGAAACCATATTACAAGTATGACTGCAATCATTCGATCTGTAATGCTCATTTATTGCGAGAACTAACCGGTATAAGTGAGAATGATGAACAACTGTGGTCGAAAGATATGGGTGATCTGCTCATCAATATCAAATCCTCTGTAGATAAAGTCCGAGAAATATCTAGGAACCTGAAACAACAGAAGATAAAAGAATTCGAAGATTGTTATAATCGTATAGTTCATACTGGGTTGGAAGAGAATCCACCACTCCAAATACAATCAAAGAAACGTGGAAGAAATAAACAAACCACGGCAAAAAATCTGCTGGATCGTTTCATGAATTACAAAAATGACATTGTCAGGTTTATGTACGACTTAAAAGTCCCATTTGAGAACAATCTCGCAGAAAGAGATGTGAGAATGATGAAAGTACAGCAGAAGATATCAGGAACGTTCCGAAGTGTGCAAGGAGCACGTTCT
>NZ_WYDS01000054.1 GCF_009914765.1 Halodesulfovibrio sp. MK-HDV
CAACGGGCTCAATGACATACTGCTCACTCACGGCATCGTATGAGATGTTCTGAATATTCGGATTGGCTGTAGTCAGATCAAGAATGACATTCTGCCCGTCTTCCACGTCATCAATATTCAGGCTGGAGATGATGTCAGCACGGGTAATGTACAGAGTCTGATCTTCCACGCCAGTATCGAAATTAGTCGTCAGATCAGCAGTCGGTATGTCGTTTACAGGATCAAAGTTCGCACCGATAGTGCGCTGGATTGACGCCCCTTCCTGATCTGTAATAGCAAGATTGAATTGCACATCACCGTTGAAGTTTTCAGCGGGTTCAATGACGTACTGCTCATTCACGGCGTCGTATGAGATGTTCTGAATATTTGGATTGGCTGTGGTCAGATCGAGAATGACATTCTGCCCGTCTTCCACGTCAGCAATGTTTAAGCTGGATATGATGTCTGCACGGGTAATGTACAGGGTTTGATCTTCCACACCCGTATCGAAATTAGCAGTCAGATCAGCAGTCGGTATGTCGTTTACAGGATCAAAGTTCGCACCGATGGTACGCTGGATTGAAGCCCCTTCCTGATCCGTAATTGATAGATTGAACTGCACATCACCGTTGAAGTTCTCAACGGGTTCGATGACATACTGCTCACTCACGGCGTCGTATGAGATGTTCTGAATATTCGGATTGGCTGTGGTCAGATCAAGAATGACATTCTGGCCGTCTTCCACGTCATCAATATTCAGGCTTGATATGATGTCAGCACGGGTAATGTACAGGGTCTGGTCTTCCACACCTGTATTGAAATTAGTAGTCAGATCGGCAGTCGGCACGTCGTTTACAGGATCAAAGTTCGCACCGATGGTACGCTGGATTGAAGCCCCTTCCTGATCGGTAATGGACAGGTTGAATTGTATATCCCCGTTGAAGTTTTCAACCGGCTCAATGACATACTGTTCATTGACGGCATCGTATGAGATGTTCTGAATATTCGGATTGGCTGTAG